>NZ_JBEYFS010000136.1:26173-32176 GCF_040634475.1 Streptomyces sp. NPDC007095 | reverse complement strand
GCAGCGCTCGATCGGGCCAGGTCAGTTGTGGCTTGTCTACCTGCCTTTGCAGTACGGCGAGTTGGTGGCGCAGGGCCAGGATCTCCAGATCCTTCGCCCGATCACTCATCGGCAACAGCCGTATGAGGCTGAAGGCGGTAGACAGGGCGAGGTACGGCAGTCGCAACAGCACAGTTGACCATCCTCGCAGTCGGCCCACGCATGCTCCAAGAGCCTCTTCTCCGCGCGGGAGGCTGCCCCGTCAGGCGCGGTCCGATGACGTCGAATCAGGGCTGTGACCAGCGTGGATGCAATATTCGGCACGTACAAGGGCACGGCCAAGTCGACGCCTAGCGAGCTCGTGGTGCCGTTCCATCCGCCTACGGCCGGACCGAACTCCCCGGACTCGTCGAACCCCGTACGCACCGCTCTGGCTCGGCTGTAGGCCGAAGCCACCGACTCGCGCGGCCAGAGGGCTGCGGCGGTGAGCGACTGTGCCAGGCCGCCGATCGGGTCGCCCCTGTCTGTCGCCAGTCCTGCTTTCAGGAGCCGGTCCCGGGCGGACCACATCCCGAGTAGGACGTCGCCCAACATGAGTACATCATCAGAGGTGTCCATTGCGGAACGCTGACCTCCTGCTGCCAGAAGTGGGAACCGGATACGCTCGCGGTGCGAAACTCGACAAGTCAAAACTCGACATGCGACTTGCCTAGTGAACGGACGGAAGGTGCCAGAGGCCTGTCGCGTACACATCGCCGGCCCGCCGGGACAGCAGCACCTCGGGTCCGGTCTCACTGTCGCGGAGCGCGATCAGGTGCACGTTCAGCGGCTCGGTGTGCCGCCCGCCGCTCACAGGCCACCGCCCGGGCGGCGCGCGAGCAGCACGGTGAACACGGCGTCCTCGACGAGCCCTTCGCTGTGGGAGTGCTCCTCCAGCAACGAGCGGGCCTCCTGCTCAAACCGTGCATGCTGGCCGCCGAACAGTGCCGGGCGGGCGAAACTCGTGCTGCGCAGGTAGCCGACTACAGTCCCGGGTGTCCACGTGCGGCGGACAGGGAAACGGTGTTCGGCGATGCCGCTGAACGCGGAGTCGGCGAGGTCGTCCTGGTAGCGGCGGCCCGGTTCGGCGTACACGCCCGTCGTGCCGGCCTGCCGCTCCTCGCCGAGGTATGACTGGACGAGCTGCTTCAGTTCGGACGTCCACCGGGCCTGATGGGTCCACAGGCTGCCGTCCCCGATTACCGCGAACGTCGCGGCCGGAGCTGTGACGCGGTCAGCCATCGCCAGAACTGCGGGCCTGGACATCCAGTGGAAGGCTCGCGCGCAGGTGAACAGATGGGCGCGATAGCCGGCGTGCGGGGTGGTGAACTCCTCGGCCGGCATGGTGTGAAAGGCGATCGTGCCCGCGCTGGGCAGAGACGGAAGCCGGGCGGCGGCCTCGCGGAGCATGCCTTCGTCCGCGTCCACGAGGTCCACCCGGGCGATCCTCGGCATCGCGGGGACCAGGGCGGCCGGAACCTGGCCGGTGCCCGCACCCAGGTCGAGCAGTACCGGCCGGTCGATTCCCTCCAGGACTCCGGCCAACAGCCGGACCACTTCATCGGGAATCCCGGGGCGGTGGCGGGCGTAGTCGACGGCTGCCGACTCGAATAGGCTCACAGCGCTCCTTTCGCATCAGGGGGTTGGGCGTCAGGCGGGTTGCCGGGGTGCGGCTGAAGACGCGGGCAGGACCCACTTCAGGGCGTCGGGCCCGGTGCCGGAGGCGATGTGCTGCGTCCCGCCGTCCTTCGGCACGTCGACTTGGAACGCACCCGGTCGGCCGGCCCGGACCCAGCGGGTGTGGATGTCCTCAAGGTCGGCCCACACATCTCTCGCGCCGTGGACCCGTACCGTGGTGCCGTCGGGATCGGCGACCGCCCAGGAGTCCTCCTCGGGGGCGACGATCGTCATCGTCTCGGCCTGGAAGTCGCGCACCAGGCCCGGGGCGAGGTATGCGGCGGCGAGCCAGAAGCCGTACGCGTCGTCCGGCGGCGGCGTCAGCCGCGTCGGCCGTGGGCGCCCAGGACTGGCGGCGATCCGGGAGCGGTGGTCCACGGGGGTGAGCCACGCGTAGCCGTGCAGCGGCCGGTACCCGCGCGGACTGCCCGTGAGAACTGCTTCGGCCCGGCCGGCCGGGGTGCGGGTCACGAGCATTTGGCCGGGCCAGCTCGGAGTACGGGTCGTCACCGTCGTCAGCAGCCGACCGCCGGGCGCGAGCTGCTCCACCCACGCCGCCGGCAGGCAGGGCACGCCGATCCCGGAGTGCACCAGGTCGTACGGCGCCCCGGCCGCGTGCCCCTCCAGCGCGTCACCGGCCACCACCGTCGCACCGACGCCGAGCCGCTCGAGGTTCCGCCGCGCGAAGGCGGCCATGTGCCGATCCCGTTCGATGCCGGTCGCGTATCCGGGGCCGGTGATCACAGCGGCGTACGCCAGCGACACTGCCGGGCCCGTGCCCAGGTCCAGGTACCGCACGCCGGGGGTCAGCTGCAGGGCCTGCAGCGCCTCGGCGGTGAGCGGGGTGTACGTCGACATCGACGTCATGTGCCCGCCGGAGAGCCGCCCGCGCCCCAGGGAGTCGAGCGGTTCCCCGTCGCGCTGCAGCAGCACGGAGTCTGCCCCGTGCACGAGGTCGAGCCACTCGTCCTGGTCGTCGGGATGCGCGCCGTCCAGGAGCCGCCACTCGATCGGCTCGATGCCGGGCTTGCTCACCCGGACGTAGGCGTGGGGGAGCAGCAGTTCCCGGCGGACTCGGAGCAGGGCGTCGCGCAGCAGCGGGTCGGTCAGCACACCGTCGGCGTCGAGGCGGTCGACCATGGCGGCGCGTGCGGCGGTCGTGACGGCGAGCAGGTCAGCAGAGATGGCTCTCGCCTTCCGGGGGAGAGGACGGCCTGCGGAAGCGGTTGGGGTGGTGAACTCTGCGGTCACTGCCAGCCCATTTCCGAGTACAGGCGGCCCGCGAGGATGCCCTCAATGGCTGTGCGGGTATACGCAACCAGCTCCGCCGGAAGGTCCTTGGGCTGCCACCACCGCCACTCCACGCATCGGTCGGGCTCCAGGACCGTCGGGGCGCCGGACCATGCTCGGGCCCGGAAGACCAGCTGGATGCGCGGCCGAGCGCCCGGTGAGTCGACGAGGTGGACCGCGTGCACAAACTCGACGTCGGCGGGGTCAAGGATCAGACCGGCCTCTTCCTCGGCCTCCCTCACCAGACAGCTGACGGCGGACTCCCTCTCGCAGTGCCCGGCCAGGAAGTGCCAGAGGCTCCCCGCATACGCGGAGTCGGGGTGGCGCAGACCGAGCAGGAGACGGCCTCTGCTGTCCTCAAGGTAGAGGTGGACGCCGACGACATGAAGCTCGGTCCCGTCCGGTGCCTCGTCCCGCACCGGGCGCACACTCCTCGACGGACCGTTCGTCGGGGTGTGCTGGTCGGCGTGCCGGTGCAGGAGGTCGGTCGTCGATGGACTCAGCGGCAGCCGGTGCAGCATCTCCTGTGGGAACCAGCGCAGCAGGATGCCCTCATTCAAGGTCAGGGCGTCGGGGTCACCGTTCCATCGACCGGCGAAGACCTGGATCGGCACGCATAGGCCGTCGATGCCGGTGGCCTCTTCCACAGCGAAGGGCTTCAGGTCGGACAGGTGCAGACCGGGTACTTCCTCGGCCAGTTCGCGGCGGAGCGTGGCTTCCAGCGACAGGTCTCCTGGCTCTCGGCCGCCACCAAGCAACGCGAAGGCGCCCGGCTCCCAGATGTCCGGGTAGTTGTCGCGAAGGTGGAGGAGGTAGCGGCCGGCATCGTCGAAGATCAATGCTGAGGCGTTCACCGGCTCGATCCGACCGTCCAGGCCGACCTCCAGCAGCTTGGCGCGCAGCGTCGGAGAGCTGACCTCGTCGAAAGGGCGCCACTGCGCACCCGAGACCTCTTCGTCCTGCAGGACGAGCTCAGGGTCCTTGTTGGCAACGTAGAAGACGAACCGGAGGTCGAAGTGCCGGTGCTCGGGCTCGCCGCGAGGGTGCTTGGCGTCGATGCCGTGGACGTCGATGTCGATCGGAGCATCTACGAGCGGGGTCAGGCACAGATCCCCGGGCTGGATCCCTGTCTCCTCGCGCACTTCCCTCAGGGCCGTGGCCAGGAGGGTGTGGTCGTCAGCCTCGATGTGGCCGCCGTTAGGAACAGTTCGCATGTCTCAGTTCTCCTCCTGTCTCACTGGCACCCTGCGGAGGCGCCTGAACGATCTACTGCGAACCATGTGGCAACTGTCTCAGGAAGAGACGGGAAGTTTTGCCTGTTTGTAACCTTAAGTGCGGGGTGGCTCGGTCAGTCCTCTGTTCCGACGTCACCAGGCGTGCCGCGTCGAGGCCGCCCGGTGCACGCTCGGCCCTTGTGCCTGATCCCGGGCCGGCCTTGCAGCGCAGTCCGTGGCGGCCTCGCGACCTAGATACCTCGTCCGTTTGAGGGCTGTCCTCTACCCAGTCATCCCGCGGCCTGTCGGCCGCACCCCGGGGCCGGGAAAATGGGGCGGGGTGCCCGTCCGGAGGACATCGTTTGTGCTTGGTGCGAGTGAGCCCGATAGCCAGTCGGACGCGGGGGCCGTGTGCAGGAATCCAATGTTGTTGCCATGAGCACGCAAGAGAGCGTCTTTGAAATCCTGTGGCCCCGGAAGGACGGGTACCCGTCGCAGATCGACTGGGAGGGGCAGGATTCGTGGACGTGGTGGAAGAGCGGTGCGCGGGCATCGACTTGAGCAAGGCGGACGCGAAGGTGTGCATCCGGCTGCCGGGCTCGGGGAAACGGGCGCGTCGTGAGGTGCGGACGTTCTCCACGATGAGCGACGGTCTGCTGGAACTGCGGGACTGGCTGGTGGACAACCAGATCACCCGGGTGGGCATGGAGGCGACCGCGTCGTACTGGAAACCCCTGTTCTACCTGCTGGAGGCCACCGAGGGGATCGAGCCGTGGCTGCTGAACGCCCAGCACATCAAGACCGTGCCGGGGCGCAAGACCGATGTGAAGGACTGCGAGTGGATCTGCCGCCTGGTCGAGTACGGTCTGGTGCGGCCCAGTTTCGTGCCGCCGCGCGACATCCGGCAGCTGCGGGACCTGACCCGGTACCGCACCGAGACCACCCGCGACCGGGTCCGCGACGTCAACCGGCTCGCGATGTTCCTGGAGGACGCCGGGATCAAGCTCAGCTCAGTGGTCAGCGACATCACCGGCCGCTCCGCGCGCGCCATGCTGGACGCCCTGGTCGCGGGCGAGCGTGACCCACAAGTGCTGGCGGACCTGGCACTGGGCAGCCTGCAGGGCAAGGTGCCCCTGCTGACCCGGGCGCTGACCGGCAGCTTCAGCGAGCACCACGCGTTCATGGTCGCCTCAATGCTCCGCGCGATCGATGAGGCCGACGCACGGATCGCCCGCCTGAGTGAGGAGATCAACCGGCAGCTGCTGCCCCTGCGTGCGCAGGTCGAGCTCTTGATCACCATCCCTGGAATCAGCCTGGTCATGGCCCAGATCCTGATCGCCGAGATCGGTGTCGACATGGGCCGCTTCGCCACCGCCGGGCACCTCGCCTCCTGGGCCGGGATGTGCCCGGGTAACAAGGAGTCGGCGGGCAAGCGGCTGTCCGGGCGTACCCGCCATGGCGACACCTGGCTCAAGACCGCCCTGTTCCTGGCCGGCGCCACCGCCGCCCGCAGCAAGGGCACCTACCTCGGAGCCCAGTACCGACGACTCGTACCCCACCGCGGCAGCAAGCGCGCCACCGTCGCGGTCGGCCACTCCATCCTGGTCGCCGCCTGGCACATCCTGCGCGACCTGGTCCCCTACCAAGACCTCGGCCCCGACCACTTCACCAACCGGCTCGGCAAGGAACGCCACACCCGCCGTCTGATCGCCCAACTCGCAGCCCTCGGCCTCGACGTCACCGTCACCCCACGCGAAGAGGCCGGTTGAGCTGCACCGATACACACAAGCTCAGGCCATTTTCA
>NZ_JBEYFS010000136.1:0-26077 GCF_040634475.1 Streptomyces sp. NPDC007095 | reverse complement strand
TACAAGAGAGCCCTCGGCCTCGACGTCACCGTCACCCCACGCGAAGAGGCCGGTTGAGCTGCACCGATACACACAAGCTCAGGCCATTTTCAAGAGAGCCCTCGGCCTCGACGTCACCGTCACCCCACGCGAAGAGGCCGGTTGAGCTGCACCGATACACACAAGCTCAGGCCATTTTCAAGAGAGAGAGCGTGCTCACCGACCCCAGCGGTCTGACCCCCGACGACCCGAACAACGACCGAGTCGACAGCCTCGGTGAAGCGCTCGGCATCTTCGGCGACGCCTTCGTGGACGTCGCCAAGTCGCCGTTCGTGTTCCTCGGGGACTTGGAGGATGCGTTCACCGGTAAAAACGGTGGCGCGGGCGCGTTCATCGACAAGTACCTTCCCGTCCGCCCCGCCTACCGGCTCTACCGCGCCGAGTACATGCTCCGGCAGCAGGGCTGCGACGCGCTCGCCGACCTGTACGCAGAGACCGCCGACGAACTCGCCCAGCAACTGGTCCTCACCGGGGTCAGCGGGCTGACCGGGTGGCGGCGGACCGCGGTGGCCACGGAGCGGGAGCTGCAGTCCGGCGGTTCGTCCTTCCGGCGGCCGCGCAGCGAGATGGACTTCGAGCTGGAATGGGCGGACCACGCCTATGACGCGATCCGCGCCGACGCCCAGCTCGACCGGGTGGCGCAGACTGCGGCGTCGCACGGCTATTCCGCGGCCGACATCAATCAGATCTACAACCACCTGTTCGTCGAATCGCATCAGCTCGACGCGGGAATGCTGCGATTCGACGCCAATCCGCGTATCGCCAGGGCCTGGGAACGCCTCCAGAACGGAAATCCGCATCCCAGCGATTTCGATCTGCTCGCGCATGAACTGTACGAGTCGAACTGGATGCGTCAGCACGGCGACCAGAACTATCGCCGCGCCCATCAGGCGACCTTGGACGCTGGCCACACCTGGGACGAACATGCGCCCGCGGCGGACGGCATAGGGTTCAGGTGATCAAATCCGTGGCGCGAGCGAACTGGTGGGAATCTCCGTGACAGCATCACTGACGTGCAGGAAGATCCGATCTCTCGAAGCTGGATTCGTCTACGCCTGGGAAACTGCAGAAGGTGTCACCGGGAACATCCTGATTGACCCGGAGGGATCAGTCGCCCGCCCCTGCACGCTCGAGGGAACAACCCTCGGTGACATGCTGCTCGACAAAAAAGTCGGGAATGTGGAGAATCCAGACCCTGACCCGCAGCTCCGCCGTGCTTTCCTGATCGCGGCATCGGCGATCTTCCAGGAAGGGGAGCGGCAGGGACGACTTCCTGACAAGATCACGCGCACCTACTGGTAGGCGCCACCTCACCACCCGAGAGGCGGTGCTCTCCCCAGAGTCCGGCCTCTTGGCATTCCACTGAGGATGTGCTTCGGTTCAGTGGACGTCCCACCTGCGGGATTACTCCAGCCACGGTCCCGATGCGGGCAGGGCGGCGATGCGGCCCTGCCCTTGGGCGGACGTCTTCTTCAGCTGGAGGTTTTCGTAGTAGAGGTTCGCCGTCACGGTGGCGAGTGCGTCGAGCTTGCCCTGCAGCTCGGTCGCCCTGGTGGTGGCATCGCGGAGCCTTTTGCGCAAGTCAGCGATTGTTTCGTCGCGTTGGACTTCTCCGGGCGTACGGAGCACAGGGCGGGCGACCTGGGCGTTCCACTCGTCCAGGATCGTCTCGGCCCGGTGGACGGTGGCGTGGCTGACTTTCGCCTCGCGTGCCAGGTTCTCCTTGGTCAGCGCTCCGTCGGTGTGCAGCGGCTCGCCGGCCAGCAGTCGGGCCATGGCCTCGCGGAGCTTCGTCTCCGTGGCGGCGGACACCGGCATCAGGTGTTCTCCTTCATCTTGTCGAACTGCGCGGTTGCCGAGCGGACCTCGGCGAGGCGGGCCAGGGCCTGTTCGCGCCGGGGCTTGGACAGCTTCTTCTTCAGTAGCGATACGAGGTCGGCCTCCTCCATGCGCCAGATCCGCTCGTGGGTGAGGGTCAGCACCGAGTTGCGGCATCGGGCGGGCTGGCAGGCTCCCAGGAGTGGGGTCTGGCCGCGCTGATCGGGCGGGAGTTGGTTCTGGCACTCGGCCGTGGGGGCGTTCCACAGACAGTGGTTGACCGTGCCCAGGTGTAGATCGGTGAACTCGTCCCGCAGCAGGGTGATTTCCAGAGGCTCGTCGGCGAGCTGGGCACGAAGGACGCTGCTCTGCTCGATGACGTCGTTGACCTTGTCGAGTCCGGCGTGGAAACGGGCGGCGCCGGGACCGACCGCGATGACCTTCCCGGCCCGGCGGGCCTGCAGAAGGGAGACCAGCTTCTTGGCCGCGGCGACTTGCAGCTGGTTGTCGAACTCCTTGGCCCACCGCGCGTCGGGCTTGCCGTAGGCGAGCGTGGTGCGGTTTGCTAGGGCCCGCCGGGCGGCGTGCTTGAGCTGCAGTCCGAGCGCGATCTCGCCGTCGGGCTCCTGCGCCGCGATGATCGACATGGTGTGCCGGAACATGTGCGGCCGCACCAGCGCTTCAGGAATCTCTTCCAGGCCGGTGTACTCGCGGTTGGCGTTGACGGCGGTGATGAAGTCGTCGATGTCGCGGGCGGCGTCGAAGCCGCCGTGGCCACCCCCGGCCAGCGCGGTGATGGCGGTGAAGACTCTGGTGTCGTGCCAGGTGACCTGTTCGGCAACCGCGATGGCCTGCGCGACGGGTGCGATGATCCACCAGTAGCCGCGGGGCCGGGAGTCGTCGCCCTTCACTTTTCGGGAGGCGAGTGCCGGGGCGCCGTAGTACTGGGAGAGTGCCCCGCGTTCGATCTCGTGGATCTCGCTGTCGCGCATGGCTGTCAGCGCAGCGACGAAGACGTAGCAAGCAGCCCGCAGCATCCGGGGGTTGAGCCCGTGATCAGTCGCGATGGTGCGGTTCGGATCGCAGGCCACCTCACCCACCCACTGACGGCGGAGCTTGGCCTTGTCCTTGCTGCCGAGCCCGAAGGCGTTGCTGCGCTGGCCGTAGACCAGTCGGGCGAGTTCCGTCCAGTTCGGCTCGCCAGCCCACGCGACCTGATCGTCTGCCCGGTGGACGGGAATCAAGTTGTCCGGGTTGTCCAGCCACTCGAGCAGGACTCGGTCGCGGTGGGTGAGCCGTTTCTCGGTAGGCGGGGTGAAGGACGGTTCACGTACGAGGCCGGTGTGACTACGGCCGGTCTCGGCGAGCCATTCGAGCACGCGCTGACGTCGCTTGAGGCCGTGGGGTCTCTCGGCGGCGAACAGCACGATGGTGCGGCCGTTGGTGGCGAGCTGGCTGGCCCGCCGCCAGTTCACCTCGCCGCGACGGGCCCGGCCGCGGTTACGTGCGTTGAGCGGGATGCTTGTGCCGGGATCCGCCAGCCACACCTCCAGCTCGCGGTCACTGTCCATCTGCGGTGGCGGTCCGCTGACTGGTTCGGCCTGGCGACGGTCGCGTTCGGTCAGGATGCCGGGGGCGAAGCGGTCGATGTACGCCCAGGCCGCCCGCAGCAGCGGCCACCAGACCTCGGGCGGGATCGTCGGGGTGGACAGCTCGTCGGTCCACACCGATTCGGCGACCTGGGCACTCGACTTCCCCGGCCAGGGATCCTCCAATGTAGGGACGCCGGTGAGAACCGGCGAGAAGGTCATCAGGTGCCGCAACGAGGAGACCACCTTGCGTACGGACGAGGGCTCGGTGACGCGTGAACGCGAATCGATGAACGCCTGCCAGTCCGCCGGATCCCACAGGCCGAAATCATCCGGCATGTCGTGCTCCTGAGCCCAGGTCCGCAATCTCGCCAGGTCAAAGCAGCTCTGCGCGGTTCTACGCAGCCCCCACTTTCCAGGAGGCAAGAAGATCCCGGCCTCCTGCAGCGCGGCATGTGTGGGGTGGAGCATGCAGAAAGCCACCTCCCGTATGAGCAGGTTCCCTGTCGGATCGCCGGGGAAGTCGCACCGCCACGCGGCCTTGACGGTGTTGGCGGGTCGACGCACGTTGTCCCCCGGCCACATGTCGGGACGGCCGAACGTCGGCCCGGTCACGCCGGGGATCTGGCCGGGAAGATCGGAGTAGACCGATTCGTGGTCGGCGAAGGTCGCGGACTTGAGCGCGAGCGGGCGGGCGGGTGTGTTCATCGGTCGTACTCCGTTCGCATCCCCAGGGGCAGGTTCAGGGTGAGGGACTGCTTCTCGATGGTTTTGCGCGCGTCCTCGATGTGGTCGGCGCATTCCGCGAAGACCTGCTTCAGCGCGGCGTCTTGCCGTCCCCAGACGCTGTCCCAGGTCTTCGGCGGTAGTACGTCGCGCATGTGCTGGATGTGGTCGAAGAGCAGTATTTGCTGGGGCAGTTGGGAGATGAAGACGACGGCGTTGTCGCAGATCATGCACATCGCCGGGGCGACGTGGCAGAGCTTGCCGGGCACCGAGTGGGGCGAGTTGTGCGGGTCCTTGCAGTTACTCACGCCCATGTCGATTACACCGTCGCGCAGCTCGGCGCCTTGCTCCGGAGTGACGCCGAGCGCGGTGGCGACTTCGGGCTCGCCCAGGCGGGTTTCGTCCTCGGGCCGTACCAAGGTCGCTCTTCCCGTGACCGTGGCGAAGACTTTCGACTGCGCGCGGTTCATCGCGGCGCCCGCCAGTACGTGTGCGGTGGTGCCGTGGGCGTAGTGCTGCTGGAACACGCGGACGCTGTGGTCGTCGCCGGCCAGGTCGGTCAGGGTGCCGCCGAGCGCGACCACCCGGGTCGTCTTCGCGGTCTTCCGCAGTCGACGGACGTCGTGAGGCTGCGAGACTCCTTTCGGGAACGGCCGGTCCGGACCGCTGTGGCCGCCGAGCCAGTGGGTGAAGCGCCGGCCCGGGTCGGCGAAGGCGGCCAGCGCGGCTTCCATGCGCACGCTCCTGCGGGACTCCACCGCGGTGAACAACCACGGCTCGCTGTCGAACACCGTGCGCGTCAGGGCGTTGGTCTCCAGGAGGCGCCGCAGCAGGCCCGGTACATCCCATGCGCCGCGGCCCGGATACTCCTTGTCGCCGAGCTCCTCGGGCATGCCGTCGGACGCATCGGTCAGGTGGAAGTCTGCGCGGATGCGTTCGGCGCGCTCCTTGGACTGGACGATGCGCACGCCCTCGGCACTGAACTCCAGATCAGGCACCTGCAGGGCGTGGAGTTCTTCCGAGGTGCAGTCGGTCATCGCGAGCAGAAGCAGGACGCGGAACGGATGGAGGTCGATCTCCCGGGGAAACAGCATGTGGTGCAGGCAGCCCATTAGGCCGATGCCGGGCCAGATGCCGGTGCTTTGGGCGAACTCCCGGATTTCCGATGGCCAGTTGCGGCTGAGCGGAAGGTTTTCGCCCAGCGTATGGCTGTCCACCAGCCCGTTTCGGGTGGCCCAGATCAGGTTCGGCAGTTCCAGCCACCCGTGTTGACGCGGATCCTGCCCGGCCTCCAGGAGCTCGCGTCCGCGGGCGAGCCGCTTCTCGAGCGAGCGGACATCGTCCTGAGCGGCCTTGCGCATGGCCACCCGTTCGGCGTTGCTGAACTCGTCCAGAACCTGCCCGGTGGCCTTGCGCACGCCGGGAGGGGCGGCGGCGCGGCGCCGTACTCGCTCGGGAATGCTCAGATCGCGTTCGGCGCCGTGGCTGAGCAGGGCGAGCAAGGCGCGCTCCAGGCCCCAGGGGCGCCGGGAATTCGCGGGGTACTTCTGGAGGAGGTTCTGCCCCCAGGCATGGAGCAGGGCCGGCAGATTAAGTCGTTCGTCCTCCAACCGGGCCTGTGCCGGGTTGATGCCCTGGTCCAGCAGACGCTTGTCGAGGAACTTCGCGAAGGAGCGGATGGCGGTTGGGTAGGCGTGAACGGTCTTGAGCGCGTTCTTGCGGTGGTAGTCGACCCACAGATCCGCGAGCTGCCCGGCCAAGGTGGCACAGGTGAACTCGGATGGGTCAAGTCGCGCATACACTGGGCGATCGCGTTGGCGGAAGACGATCTCCCGTATCCCGATCCGGTCCGGCTGGGGCTCGGCGGGCCGGGGCCGACGGGTGCCGGAGGTGCCGCGGCGTTCTCCTCGGCGCGGCATCAGCCGTTCCCCCTTCCACCGTGCCGCGAGGCCAACTCCGCGTATGTGGCGTCCTGCTCGTTCCATTCCCTGATGGCCTGCGCGACCGCGAGGTTCGACTTCTTCTTGTACGTCAGGTACCGCATCGTCGACTCTGGGCGGCGGTGTCCGAGGAGCCGCATCACGGTCAGGAAGGGGTTCCGCGACTGGTGGTCGGCCGCATAGGCCGGTACGCGGCCTGAGCGCGTGTACTCCTCCGCGTCCCGCTTGCGCAGCAGCTCGGTCAGCAGTTCCAGCATGTAGATCGCGAACGTGTGCCGTAGATCGTGGATCCGGACCTGATTCGGCATCTCCAGTTCCAGGCCGTGCTCCTCGATGATCCGCAGCGTGCGCGCATGAGCGCCCAGGAATATCTGCTCCCACCGCTGGTTGGAGATCATCCGCCCGTGGCGGCCGACGAACAGGGCCATCGGCTCCAGCCCGTGCTGTCCCTCGATCATGGTCCGCGCTCGCAGGTCCGCGTCCATCGCCTTGACACTCCAGGTCCGGCGCCTGCCGTACTCGACACCGCGCAGTTTCATCTGGCGCGTGTTGATGTCATCGACGACGAAGAAGTCCTCGCGGCGCCGCCACAGATTCTTCGACGCCCTACGCACCATGGCTGCGCGCTCGGTCCGGCGGTACCAGTCGATCTCCCGAAGCGTCGCGTCCTGAATCTCCACGGTCCGTGGCAGACCGAACTTCGCGATGGCCTGTAGCTCCACTTCCTTCGCCGTGCCATCGCGGCGTGGTGGGCCGACCTCGATGTCGAGCAGGGCACGGAACTCACGCAGCCGCAGACCGGTAGTGATCGACAGATTGCCGCCGGCGCTGTCGCGCAACGTGTGCGCGGATCGGAACGACGGGTCAGCCGTACCGTCCGGAAGGAGCCCACGAAGGCCGATACGGTCCAGGAACCACCACTGCTCGTACGTGAGGTGCCGTACGTCGAGTGCCGCGGTGGCGCCCCAGCTCAGCACGTCCCGCCCGTTCGGGCGCCGGTAGTAGGGACGCCTGTCCAGCAACTTGACTTCGTCAACTGCCCAGTCGTAGAAACTGCGGATCGTCACGCGGCGGCGCTTCCAGGTGGCCGGCGACATGGGCTCGTCCCGGTGTTCGGTGCAGTGCTCGCGGTACGCGAGTAGGTCGTCCTCTACCGCGGACAGCACATCACTGGGCGGATCGAGGCTCTCCAGGAAGTCGCTGAAGTGCAGGAAGTCGTAGGTGTAGTCCTGCAACGACTTCGCCTTGAGCGTCTTGGCCAGATCCAGGAAGAAGGAGCAGTGCGGCTCCAAGGGACGCATGTCTGAGCCGAGGAAGAACGGGGTGCCGTCCTTGAGCGCCCGCTCCCGGGTCACATACCGCAGGCCGTCAAGGTCGGTGGCGTCGGGAGCCGCGCCGTAGCGGCGGACCTTATCGCGGGACGTAAAGAAGTAGTCCACAGGGCTCCTTGAGACAGGTGGGGAGACATGAACCTAACCACCTGCCGGACACAAAGGAACCCTCTGCGAAGGGAGGGTGAGACAGTCTCAAATGCTTGGCCTAACCGCCTGGGGTGAGCAGCAGCCCGGTCGCCTTGTGCCCGATGTGCAGCACTCGTTGGTCGCGGTCGATGATGGCCGCGCTGCAGGTGATGTGGCCCGGGAGCGTTGCGCGGCTGCACGGGTCGGCGGGGCCGTCGAGGGCGGCCAGCAGCCCGGCCAGGGCATCCCGCTCCTGCGGATGGCGGTCCAGGTACGCATTGACGGCTTGGCGGATGTGGGAACGGGTGGGCGGCACGTCATCACCTCACGGTCGACGGGGGCTTGCTGTCGCAGACAAGACGCGGATCCCGACGTTCGGCCGTCGGCCAAGGAGTCGGGCGGTTGGGCGGGTACTGGGCATGGTCGTCGTGTCACGAGGCGTCCTCCTGGACGGGCGGAGACGCGTGCCGGGCTGCCGGCACCGGTGTCTCCGGGGAAGCGGTGAGCCCGAACTGGGCGGCCTGGGCGGTGAACATGCCGTGATAGAGCCCGTCCTGGTGAGCCATCAGTTCATCGTGTGTGCCTTCTTCGGCCACACGCCCTTGATCGAGGACGTAGATACGGTCCGCGTTTGCGGTCGCGGCGAGCCGGTGCGTGACGAGCACGACCGCGTCCCCTTCTTCGGCGAGGGCCCACAGCCCTGCGAACGCGGCGATCTCCGCGTGCGGATCGAGCGCGGAGGTCGGCTCGTCGACGAGGAGGAACGGCGCGGCGCGGTACAGGCTGCGGGCGGTGCCGAGCTTTTGCCACTGCCCGCCCGAGAGCTGGACGCCGCGCTCGTAGCCCTTGAACACGATCGAGTCCCAGCCGTGCGGCAGCCCTTCGATGAGCGTGAGCACGTTCGCGGCCCGGGCGGCGTCTTTGACGCGGTCCATGTCCCGGAGACGGTTGCCGGCGCCGATGGCCACGTTCGCGGCGGCGGTCATCTCCCAGCGCGGGAAGTCCTGGGCGAGCAGCCCCACCACGGCGAAGACCTGGGCCCGGTCGGCCTCTCGGAGTTCGACCTGGCCGCCCTTGTCGTCCTTCCACCACACGTTTCCCTCGGTGGGCAGCAGCAGCCCGGCGAGCAGCTTGGTCAGGGTCGTCTTGCCGGAACCATTCGCGCCCACCAGCGCCGTCACCTCGCCCCGGCGAACCGACAGGCTCACTCCCTTCAGCGCTGGGGAGTCGGCCCCGGGGTAGGTGAACGACACGTCCTCCACGTGTACTTGGTCCACACAGGAGGGCAGCGAGGCGCCGGCGGACGGGATGGCGTGCTCGGTGGCCAGTTGGATAGCGGTCTCGGTATCGGTGAGGAACAGCAGTTCCTCGTAGAGGCGGTTGACCTGCTGGACGAGAGAAGTCAGGCGTGCGGTCGAGGTGCGGATGGCGATGACGGCGGTCCCGCCGACGGCCAGCGGCAGACCGCCGCTCGCCAGCAGCCACCACAGCAACCCGTAGCAGGCGAGCGACGCCAGACCGGCGAAAGTCCCGGCGACCAGGTCCGTGGATGCCTGCGCGCGGGCCAGCCTCCGCTGCTCGGCCTCGGTCTGCCGGGACATCTCCTCGTAGCTGTCCAGCAGCTTGGTCCCCGCCGCGTGCACGCGGATCTCGCCCGCCGCGTGCGGGCGGGTCAGGTAGGCCAGCAGTGACGCGATGGCCCGCCGGTGATCGACCCAGTTCAGCCGCGACACGTAGTCGCGGCGCGCAGAACGGACTGCGCCCCACCCCTTGGGCAACGCGATCGCCAGCAGCATCGGCAGCAGCATCCAGTGCAGCGACGCCAGGACGACGGCGGCCGCCACCATCCCAATGAGCACGTTGCCCACGCCGACCGACAGCCGCAGCATGCTGCGGGCGGAGTCGGTACCGAACTTGCCTGCCTCCAGCACACGTTGGATCTCCGGCCGCTCAGTCGCCTCCACCTCAACCCGGGTGACGGACGCGTAGTACCGCGCGGAGACCACCCGCTCCACCTGCGGCTCCAGCCGGCCCGACATCGCCGTCGACCACGCCGACAACAGCGCCGCCCCCACTGCGGTGATGGCCAGCACCACCAGCGACGACAGGGCGTCGCGGAGCTTGTCCGCGGTCGGACCGTCCGCGAACAGCCGCGTGAGCACCGAGTTCACCGCGACCAGCCCCCACGCGGCCGTCACCCCCTGCCCGAGCTGCGCCACCACGACCCCGGCCATTGCCCGCCGGTCCGTCTCCCAGCCGGTACGCAGCACCATGCCGACCATGCGCGGCAGCGCGGCGGCCATGTGCCCGAACGAGAGCCTGGTCAGCGGGCCCTCGTGGCGCACATAGGACTGGTCGTAGCGGAGCCGTCCCCCGTAGAGCTCGCGTTCCGCATCCGAGATTCCGTCCTCAACTGCCGTGGCTTTCGCATCCTGCGGCGCATCACGGTGTGGTCCGGCCGTTGTCAACGTCGCTCCCCTCTGACGGTCGTGGCAGTGTCATCGAGTTCAACGACACCGCCTGGTTTTCGAACACGTGTTTTTCGGTCGGTCTGCGAAGCCCGGCGCTGTGCGGCTGCTGGAAGGTGTGAGATACAAGGACCGTTGTCCCGCAAGAGCACTCCGGAAGGGGTGGTTGGCCGAAACGCCGATGTTCTGTCGGGAGCAACTGACGCCCCCGAGACCTCTGGCTGGGGCTGAAGGGACGTGGCGGTTGCACGACAGGAATAGTTGGCCGGGGCCGGGGTCGGGGCAACGGCGCGGCGCGGTGTAGCGGATGTGCCGGGTGACCAGCCGCTCGGCCAGCGCGAGCACGAAATCGAAGTCGTCGTGGGCGGCGCAGAATCGAGCATCGTGAACTCGGGTGCGGGTACTTCGTCCGGCTTCTCAAGCCGGTAGTACGGGCCGATCTCCAAGAGCCGCTGGTGGTGCTTCATGTTCACGCGCAGGGCCGGGCCGATCATCACCCGCAGGAACCGGCCCTGATCGAGGTTGACCGGAACGCGGCGTCCGGAGCCGAGGTCGGCTTTCCGCACCGTCGGGGTGACCACCTCGACGAACGCTTCCGCGCGGAGCGTGTCACGCAGGCTGAACAGCAGGTCGGACCTCATGGGAGCGCAGCAGAGGGCCCGGCCCATCCGCCACGGGGGGGCGGACGAGCGGGGCCGATCTGGGGCCTACCAGGTGATGGTTTGGCCCTGCGGGGTGACGCTGACGGTGAACTCCTCCAGCGCCGGAGTGCCAGCCGCGTGCCAGCGGCCGAGCTGCTCCTCGGCAGCATCCCAGAGGGCGTTGGGCCCGTCCTGCCGCACGATCCAGCGGCCGTCCTCCTCGTAGAGGGCAGCCCACGAGCCGGACTCGACGTCGACGAGGACGTGCTCGGTGCGCCCGTCGCGTTCCATCGTCAGGCGCTGTGCGTGGGGAGCTGCGATTTGCACGATGAAGCGGGACGACCAGTCGTTCAGTGCGTCGGTTGCGATGATGGCCTCGCGCTCCTTGCCCTCGCTGAGGTCGGGGAGCAAGCCCAGCGCGGGCGGCATGTGCGGGCGCGCGAGCATAAAGCTGACCTGACCGCTCAGTAGCGGCCCGGTTGCCGTGCCGTTGTCGTGGACTGTCAGGCGTGCGAGTTCCGACGAGCCGAGCCAGCCACCGATGGTCGTCAGGATCAGGCCACCGGGCCGGGTCTGCTCGATCCAGGCCGCAGGAACGGTGCGCACGCCGCAGGTAGCGATCACCCTGTCGTACGGTGCCCCGTCCGCGTAGCCGAGAAGGCCGTCGCCGCTGACGAGCGTTGGGTACATCCCCTGTCGGCCCAGGGCTGTCCGTGCACGTGCGGCCACTTCCTCGTCGTACTCGATCGAGGTGACGTACTCCTCGCCCAGCCGCGCGCAGAGCACCGCGGTGGAGTACCCGGTGCCGGTTCCGATTTCCAGCACCTTCGACTCCGGCTCGACCTGGAGGTCTTCCAGCATGCGCACCACGAGAGACGGCAGCGTGCTGGAACTGGTCGGCGTGCGCATGATCTGACCGCGGATGTCCGCGGGCATGATCGTGCCGGCGATCTGAGTCACCAGGGACTCGTCCTCGTAGCAGGCTTCGAGCCAACTGGCGTCGTCTTCCAGGACGGGTGTCCATGCCGAGGGCACAGTGCCGTCCAGGCGGCGGAAGAACCCGGTCCGCAGGAACTCGTGTCGGGCGATGGTTTCGACGGCACGCTTCCACGGTTCCGTGCGCAGACTGCCGTTCGCCGTCATGGAGTCGATGAGTTGCTTGTGGAGCTGTGCTTGGTCGGTCACGACGTCCTCTCTAAAAGGTCTGCCAGGGCTGCGCACATCGGCAGGCCGGTCTCAGACTCCAGCCAGTACCACTGACCGGAGGGGTTGCACTCCAGGAACCACCATTGCCCGTCTTCGCCTACGCAGAAGTCGAAAGCCCCGAAAACGAGCCCGAAGTGGTCCAGGTAGTGGTGAAGGGCCTGCTCAACCTCTGGCGGTGGCTCCACGGGGGTGTACGTCAGGCGGTCGTAGTCGGTGCGCCAGTCCAGGACGTCGGAGTCGATGCGGACGCAGAACACCTGGGAGCCGATGACGGTCACGCGCACGTCGGCTGTCTTGGGGACGCGTTTTTGGAACAGGTGGACTGTGCCGGACACGCTCTCGTCGATGTCCTCGGCGGTCACCTCAGCGATCCTGACGACGGACGAGACGCCGTCGATTCGGTACACGGGGTTGTGCAGTGGCTTGTAGATGACCGAGTCGTGCCCCTTGACGAAGGCCCTGGCAGCGTCGGGGCTGGAGGTGATGAGTGTGGGCGGCACCAGGAAGCCGGCCTCTACCGCCGCAGCCAGTCCGGACGGCTTGAATTCCGCGTCCCCGATGCGGTGTGGGTGGTTCACGTAGAGGCAGCCGGGAAGTGACGCCAGCACTCCACCGAGTCCATACCTGGCCTGGGTGATGGCGAACCGCGCGTCCTGCTCATTGAGATGTGGGAAGGCGAAGCCGGTCGGGCGGCGGTAGTACAGGGCGCGGACGCTGGCCAGGTCAGCGATACGGGACGGGGTGGTGAGCCGCCCCCGGACGCCTTGCGAGGTGATCTCGGCCTCCACCGACAGTGATGCGGGGAAGTCCCCCGAGTCGAGCCGCACGACCGGGATGCCCCGGTCGTGCAGCTCGCGGATCACCACGTCGGCGGTCGGGTCGTGCAGGCTGGTGACGACCAACACCGGACGTGGGTCATTCACTGGTCGCTGTCGCTCCCCGTGTCGGTGTCCTGGGTGCCACCGTTGCCGTCAGGGCTGGTTCCCGTGGACGGGTTGGTACCGGTGCTGGTGCCGTGGCCCGGCATTTCCATGACCTGGCCGGCGGCGTCGTAGAAGACGGCGGTCTGGGTGGCCGGGTCCAACTCGGCCCTGGCGTACCCAGGGGCCGCCGTGGGGTAGGGCGCCATACGGCTCGCCCCCCACGGGGACGGGGTGATGGTTCCCTGCGGGACCGCGGTGCCGGTGGGCAGGCGGTCGGAGTGGACGAACATGCGTCTCCTCTGTGTCGCAGTGATGAAACCCGCCGGGTCGGCGGGGCAAGGTCATACCAACAGGGCGGCGCTGGGACCCGCCGGGGGACGAAGCCCCAGCGCCGTTTCCGCCCGCGCCAACTTTCGTGTCACACGGGCGGAGCTTGTGAACTGCCCGATGGCCATGGCCGGACGGCATCCGGGCCACCGGGCAGGGTCTATGCGGCCTGCTTCCGTGGATGCAGCTGTGGAGTCCCGGCGCGGAGGGCTGCCATGCCGCCCGAGGGGAATCGGGGGTCGCCTGGCCCTCCGCGCCAGGGGCCCCGCCCGGTGCCGACAGCGCCTCATGCGGCGGGCACCGGGCGGGAGTCATGCGGTGAAGAGAGCGAAGTCGATGTCGTCGTACACAGCGAGCTGCCCCCACGGGTTCACGCCGGAGTTGAAGCGAGCGGCTTGCTGGGCCAGGTCGAACAGCAGGGACAACACGGTCGCCGTGATGCGGTTCATCCGTGCTGAGCGATCGAGATCGGCCGCGGGCCGGCCCTCGGCAGAGGCAGAGGTAGGCAGATGATTCCCCGCGGTACGAGGGAGGAGATCAGGCACGGAGGAACCCCCGGTTCAGCTCGATGTCCGTGACGCGTTCGCGATGTTCGTCGATCTCGTGCTGCGCGGCGTGGGCGTAGTGCCGCACGACGGGCGCCCCGAACGCGGCCAGTGCGGTCTTGCTTCTGTCGAAGTCCGCCACCGCGTCGGCAAGATTGCGCGGGACGGGCAGCGCGCTGTCCTCCTGGTAGGCGTCGCCGGTGGTGTGGGGCGGCAGTTCGGGCTCGGTAGCCAGGCCGTGGTGGATGGCGGCGAGGGCGGCGGCGAGCGCGAGGTAGGGGTTGGCGTCGGCTCCGGGCAGCCGCACCTCCACATGCCGACCCTCGCCATGGCCGGTGATACGGATGGCGCAACTACGGTTGTCGTAGCCCCAGGTGTAGCGGGTGGGTGCGAACGAGTGCGGGACGTACCGCTTGTAGGAGTTGGGGGTGGGCGCGTAGAGCGGGGCCATGTGCGGCAGTGCGGAGATCAGTCCGGCGACGGCCTGGTACAGGGGTTCGGGCAGCTGCGCCTCCTCGGGGCGGGCGGCGAAGGCATTGCTGCCGCCGGACCAGAGGGACAGATGCAGATGCAGACCGTTGCCGACGCCGGTCTTCGGGGCGGCCATGAACGTGGGCGTCATGCCGCGCCGTGCCGCGATGCTGCGCACGGCGTGCCGGTAGACGGTGTAGGAGTCGCAGGCCCGCAGCGCCTCGCCGTAGGGGAACGTCACCTCTACCTGGCCGGGGGCGCCTTCGGTCTTGACCGATTCGACCGGTGTATCGGCACCGTGCAGCGCGTCTTCCAGGTGCTGGAAGAAGTCGGAGAGCGCCGGGGGGTGGTCGAGGGCGTAGTCGAGGTTGTGGGGCGACACAGGTCGCAGGCGGCGGTACCGGGCCGGGCTCGCCTGTTGAGGAACGGCCTGGAAGAGGACGAACTCGCTCTCCAGCCCGACCCGCGGGTCCAGCCCGAGGCGCGAGAGCCGTTCGAGCTGTGTTTGGAGCATGCGACGCGGGGCGACCTCGACCAGTTCGCCGCTGGCGTGGGCGACATCGGCGTGGATGAGAGCCGTCTGCGGCAGGTACGGCAGGCGGCGGATGGAGTGCAGGTCGGGGATGACGGACAGGTCGCCGTATCCGGTCTCCCAGCCGGTGAGGTCGTAGCCGGGGACGGGGCTCATATCGACGTCGGTGGCCAGGATGTAGGCGCACGCTTCTGCCCCGGATTGCAGGCGTTCGATGAAGGTCTCGGCGTTGAGGCGCTTGCCTTTCAGGCGGCCCATCATGTCCGGTACGGCGAGCATGACCGTGGTGATGTCTGCACGTTCCACCGCGGTGTGGAAGTCGTGGAGGGAGAGGAGTCCGGCAGGCGTGCTGCGGCTGTGTTCAGTGCGTGTGTCGTTCATCAGACCACGTCCTCAGCGAGGGCGGTGTGCTCGGCCGTGGTGCCGAGTGTGGGGATCTTGTAGGTGCGCCGGCCTTTGGTGATCCACAGGATCCATGCCAGGAGGAGGACGGCGAGCAGGGCGATACCGGCGTAGTTGAAGGAGTCGGTGGTGATGGGGGAGACCTGGGGCAGGCAGAACAGGACGGTGACGAACGCGACCCATACCACCGCTATCCAGCCGACCAGCTTGCTCCAGCGGCCCAGGTTCCACGGGCCGGGCTGGAACGTGTCTTTGGTGCGCAGGCGCAGGTAGACGGGGATGGCGTAGGCGGGGGTGATGCCGATGACGTTGATTGCGGTGACTGCGGCGTAGGCGGTCGGTGAGTACAGCGACGGCAGCGCCAGCACCAGCGCGGCCGCAGCCGACAGCCACACCGCGGCGGTGGGGGTCTGGGTCCGGGTGCTGACGCGCCGCCAGGTCGCCGCGAACGGAACGGCTCCGTCGCGGGAGAATGCGAAGACCATGCGGGAGGCGGCCGCGGTTTCGGCGTTGCCGCAGAACAGCTGGGCCACGATCACGATCAGCAGCAGGATTTTGGCGCCGGTGGGGCCGAGAACGTCGAGGAAGATCTGTGCTGGGGGCACGCCGGTGCTGGTGTTCTGGGTGCCGGCGTAGTCCTGGATGGAGAACGTGAGCCCGGCCAGCAGGATGAACCCGGCGGTCCAGGACACCCAGATCGAGCGGACGATGCCCTTCGGTGCCGATACCTGGGCCTGTGTCGTTTCTTCGGACAGGTGGGAGCTGGCGTCGTATCCGCAGAAGGTGTACTGCGCGAGCAGGAGTCCGAGCGCGGTCACATACAGGCCGTGGTGGAAGCCGGTGGTGTTGTTGAAGTGGGTGAACACGAAGCTGGCGCTCTGATGCTGGGCGGGGGCGAGGGCGAGCGTTGCGACGATGACGGCGACGCCGGCCAGGTGCCACCACACGGAGATGGAGTTGAGGAGGCTGACGAGGCGGACACCGAAGACGTTCAGTACGGCGTGCAGGAGCAGGATCCCCGCGAAGATCAGCATGGTGTTCTCGGGTGTGGGGGTGAAGCCCCACTGGAGGCTGGCGAAGGCCCCGGTGAACAGGGCGGCGCCGTAGTCGATGCCGGCGATGGCGCCGAGGAGCCCGAGCAGGTTGAGCCAGCCGGTGATCCAGGCCCAGCGGGGTCCGCCGAGCCGGTGGGCCATGTAGTAGAGGCCGCCGGAAGTGGGGTAGGCGGAGGTGACCTCGGCCAGGGACATGCCCAGCAGCAGGACCATGAGGCCGACGCCGGCCCAGCCCCACATGATGACGGCAGGGCCGCCGGTGCCCAGACCGAAGCCGTAGAGGGTCATGCAGCCGGACAGGATGCTGATGACGGAAAAAGAGATCGCGAAGTTCCCGAACGGACCCATGCGACGGGCGAGTTCGGCACGGTAGCCGAGGCGGGCCAGAACAGCATCATCGTCCAGCCGGTGGGACGCATGTCTCGAAGACACCGAAAGAATCCTCTGCATCGAAGGGAAAGGCAGGCCAGGGTGGTGCCGGGGGTCACCGCCTGGGTGGGGGTGGTGTCCGGCTTCTCATCTGCCACAAGCCCCCCGTCGCAGCGCGTAGGCGCGGGCTTTGAGGAACTCGTCCTGCCACCACCGGCTTTCACTCAGCTGCGCCCAGGGCGCGGTGGTGGCGAAGGTGCCGATCGCCTCGAACACCTCGCCAGCACCGGACAGGCCGCAGGCGTTCAGCGCGTAGGCCAGGTGATTGAGGTCCACAAGAGAGCAGTCGGCGGTGTCGGGCAGGTGGGCGAACCAGCCGTCACGGGCGAGCTTGACGTAGTAGCGGACCTGTTCGTCCGTCCAGAATCCGAGGGAGCCGGAGACCTGGCCGCTCTCCATCCGCAGCCGGTAGCTCTCGGCGTAGGCGTACAGGGGCAGGGTCAAAAGGACGGAACCGCGCGGTGTCACGGAGGCCACCCAGCGCGAGAAATCCACCGCACCGCGCCCGCGTGCCTGTAGGCACTGCAGCATCCGGTGGTAGGCCTCCCGGTTGCACGCATCGCGTCTGCCGACTTCCCCCAGCAGCGGCCACGGGCCGGGCGGCAGGAGGGCTTCAGGCGGGTGGGCCCAGTGCTCCAGGCGGTGCCTGTCGCGGTGGTCGATGTCCAGCTGGGCCAGGGCCAGCAGACACACCCAGGGCACCGGGTCGTGCGGCCAGCGACGAGCGGCATCCCCGCACGCTTGGCGTGCTGCCTCGGCTGCCTGGAACAGGGTGTGGTGGTTCGCCCTGGCGCGGTGGGCGGTGAGGACGCGTTGCGTCAGGACACGGGCGCGCATCATCAGCGCGTTCGGGCTGTCAGGCTCTTCGGCGATCCAGGCGTCGACGGCACCCCCGCTCGCGGCGCCGGCTGCCAGGACTTGGCTGCGGGCGGTCCGCAGCGTCCAGGTATGGGTGTGGGCCAGGAGATGGTGGGTGGAGAGCCACCGGCCGACTTGCAGGTCTTCGAGGGCCAGACGGAGATCGTCGTCGCGGCCTGCCGGATGAATAGTCAGGGCCATGTCACGTGTGGGCATCGGTGCACCCTCGAAAGAAGCGGGTGTTGACCGCTAACGGGACCGGGATCCTGGCTTGGGTGGGTAAGAGGGGTTTGGGGAACACGGGGCCTCGAAGAGGAATGGGGGCTGCTGAGCGGCAGCCGACTGGGTGTCGTGTGTGGGGTGGTGGGTTGGGGGGAGGGACCGGACGGATGACTGCAGTGCTCGCCGCCCTGGGGTTGTCCTTCGGCCGGGAAGCGGCTGGCCATGGCTAGCGTTCGCGTGTTTGCAGCCGAGTGGAGGGCGAGGGGGCCGTTGGTAGAGGGGCATGCCCCTGACGCGGACAACAGGGCCGTGGAGCCTTGAGGCGTGCGGTCAGCGCTGGCCGAGGGGTGCAGACGACTGGGCGTGAGCGGCGGTGTAGTCGTTGATCCCGGCTTCGTGGTACCCGAACATGTGGCCTCGCGTGGGCCAGTCATCGACGGGTGTAGAGGCACCCCAGCAGACGGTTCTCGGCTCCCACGGCGAGCCGAGCGGCTTACGCTGGCGGACCTTGGGATACCGCTCTGGATGTGCTTCCAGCTGCAGGATGACGATCAGTGCCTCGCCCCAGTTCCCGACGGTCACTTCCCCCGCTACGCGAACCCCGCTCACGGGTACCGCCAGCGGGCTCACGCCTGCGCCGGAGACCCGGGCTGAGCTGAGATCGAGGACGAGGCTCTGCTCGAGCAGGCAGGGCTCCGCCAGACGCTGCGCAAGCGCCGCCCGCTCCCCCTCATCGGCGGATGTCTCCTGCCCGGCTGCGTAGGCAGTCCGTCCGCGCGGGCGCCGGGGTACGTCCCAGGTATCGAACTGCCGCCGCAGCCATCCGATTCCCACGCCGTAGTCACGGCAGAGCGCCGCCATAGATGCGCCCTCGTAGGTGTATCGGCGGACCACGGTCGTCTTCTGGGCGATAACTGCTGCGCGATTTGCTGAGACCTCGCGCTTGGTGCGGTGATTCGTCATCAGTCTGTCTCCCGTGCGGCCTCGAAGAGACCTGACGGCTGCGGGAATGGGGGCGGGGAATGAGGTCTGTCGGGTGCGCACCGCGGTGGACACCCGACAGACCGGGCCCGCGCCGGGGGCACGCGGGGGCTTCGAATTACTGAAGGAGGAAGAAGGGCGGCGGTCCGCTCGATACCGCGGGCGGCCGTGGTTTGCGAGTGCCTGGGCGAGCGGACCAGCTCCGCGAAGTCACCCATGTCCACGGCCGGTGCGGCCGCTGACATCTGCTGCGCTGGCGTGAACTCCAAAGCGGCCATCAGACGGCAGGTTCCTTCGCTGTGGGCACGGTGAGAGAGCACCAGGTCTTCGTGCAGTCGGGGCTGACACCCCAGGAGCCGCCGTATTCGGAAGCGATGGCCGCAACGATCCACAGCCCCCGACCGCTCTCGGCATCCAGCTCAGGCGCTCTCAGCCGGGGACTCTCTCGCGAGCCGTCGTCGACCGTCAGCCGGACGGTCTCGCTTGAACAGGAGAGGAGCAGAGACACCCCCAGGCCGTCTCCGTGCTCCAGTGCGTTGGTGACCAACTCGCTCGTCAACAGCTCCATGGGCTCAACGAGTTCAGGTAATCCACACAGACGCAGCCGGGCGGCCACGAGCCGGCGCATCTGCGGAACACGACGGGCATCCTGAGGCGGCATCGGCTGGCACGGGCTCCGTAGCTGCCGCTCGAACCATACGGCCATGGCATCAAGCCGGTCCTCGTGCAGGCGGGGTGCGAGGCGAATGGCTGTCGTAGTGAGCGTCATCATGTGCCGCCGTCTCGGCCAGAGAGCCCGACTTGCACTGCCGTGGCCATCGCCACGCACCTTCCTTCGTGGCTGTTGCGGAGAGGACGCGAGCGGGCCGCCTGAGGCTTGCGGACCCGCTCGTCTGACTTGCCTTCGTTCGGAACTGCGCTGAGCACGGCATCGAGCAAGACACTGGCTCGCCGGATGCCACGACCACCCGGTTCCTGTGCCACCGTCGGGCGGTTGGCTGCCTCCAAGGCATGGCGCAGTTCGCCGACCTCGGTGGATCCCTGCGAACGCTGAATCAGCCAGTACGGTCCTGGCGGCGGCTCTTTGCGGTCAGGTGGCAGCGCCACTCGCATCGGTTGGCCGAATGCCGTGGTCTGTGGCATCCGCCAGTCAGTGGTGGCGCCAGCAGGGACGAGGAAGTACAGCGCTGGGACAGCCAGGTGTGGATCCACCGTGATCGCGCCGGGGTGGCCAATGAGTCTCTTCCCGGCCACACCCGCCAGTCCTGCTGTGTCGCTGATCATCCGTCACCTCGTCCTTCACTGCGATGGGTGTGAAGGTACTGCTGACGCGGCGCGGCGGACCGAACTGTGAGTTCTGGGGAACTGTCAGTTCCGTCAGACGAGTTGGAGGCGTTTGGCTAGCCCGGCGACCTGGCGCCGGAAGGAGGGTCGGACGCGCTGCTGCAGGCCTAGGACGATGTCCCGGGCGAGGGGGCTGCGCGCGAAGTCCTCGGGGGAAAGATCTTCGAGACCGAGCAGATGGACCAGAACGGCGGCGTCTTCGCGGCGCAGATAGTGGCAGCGGGCCACTTCAAGCCCGAACGTGAACTGCCTCTCTCTGCTGGGTAGTCGGCTGGTGTCAAGCTGGTCCGCTACGCGCAGTCCCTCGGTGGCCTCGCCCGCGAGCATCTCAATGCTCATCGCGTGCAGGGAGACGTTGGTAGGGCCGAACACCGTCCACTGAACGTTGCCTTCTCCCGCCTTCCGCGCAAGAGGAACCGCACGCTGCTCCAAGCGTTGGCGCGCCTCCCACCAATTGCGGCGGCGGGCGTCGGAGACGACAGCGACGAGTTCGAGGGCGCCTTCGACCGCTGGAGACTCGAGGTTCGCAGGAGCCTGGCGTAAATGCTCGATGGCGAGGAGCGCGATCTCCTTGGCCTCTTCAATGGCACTGGGCTCGTTGTGGGAAAGTAAGACGTGGCCGAGATTCCACGATGCGGCGGCGATGCGGATGGGGTCGTCGGCGTCTTCGGCTGCACGCATTGCGCGGTCTGCGACCATGAGGGCGAGATCGAGACGACCAGTCCGGCGGCAGTATGAGCGCAGCAGGCCATACAGGTCTGCGGCCACCCTCAGCACTTCGCGCCGTGCCGCCGGGTCGCTTCCGTGTCGATGTGTTCGTACGGCGTGCTCCACGTCGACGATAAGACCGGGCAGGGTGTGGGCCGCCTCGGTGAATCGTCCCTTGGAAGCCTGCCAGATTTGCCACGCCCGTTCGACTCGCTCGCGCAGTTGCGCGGCGTGTACCAGATTGCTGCTGCGTGCGGGCATACGTCCCATGAGTGCACGGACGACCGCTGGCTCTGTCGTGTGAGGTGCTGAGGGTTCTTCGATCGGATCCTCGGTCAGCAAGGCAGCGACGGACACGCCCAATTCGGCAGCAATGCAGCCCAGCACCTCGGCGGACGGCATTTTCTTTTCAGCCTCGATCAGGTGAAGATAGCGCTCGGTGATACCGCACAACCCAGCGATGACAGCGACCGAGCGGTTGCCGTTCGCTCGTCGGTAGTGCTGGATCTTGCGGCCGACGGGCAGGCTCGGCGGAGTCGACGTCACGTTCGTCCCCCTTCCTGGGCATCTCTCGTACCGTCAGCGTAAGACTCAGACTGTGGCAGTACACACGATCCGCACACGTTCACGTGACGTGTTGTGACCCAGTGGAACTGGGTAGTTGGGGAGGGCACAATGGCCGGACTGGTTCTGTGGGACATCGACCACACCCTGATCGACACACGCGGTGTGGGCCGCGAGCTTTCGGCCACCGCCTTCCTGCGGTCCACCGGCCAGCCTATGCGCCAACAAGCGAAGATCGACGGCATTACGGAACAGGTTATTTTCCGCGAGACCGCAAGGCTCCATGGCATGGATACCGACCGCTCGGACTTCGAGCGCTTCGCCCGCGCCCTCACCGAAGCTCACCTGCGAAAGGCTGCGGAGTTGCGCGAGCGTGGCCACGCCCTGCCCGGTGCGGCCGCAGCCCTGAACGCGCTCGATGCCTGTGGAGTACAGCAAACCGTCGTCTCGGGAAACGTCCGCCCCGTCTCCAAGATCAAGCTCCAGGTCTTCGGGCTCGACCAGCACATCCTATGGGAACTGGGTGCGTACGGCGAGGATAGCGATGCCCGCGCCGAGCTCGTGCGCCTCTGCCTGCAGCGGGCAGACACCTCCGCCAAGGACGTAGTGCTGATCGGTGACACCCCAGCGGATATTGAAGGCGCCCAGGCCAACAATGTACGCGTGATCGCGGTCGCCTCGGGGCGCAGCGATGAGTTCACCCTCCGGGACGCAGGCGCCCAAGCAGTCCTCTCAGACCTGAGAGACACCGAGTTGCTCGTCAAACTCGTCTGTGGCGACACCCCGCACTAGCAAGGCGCGTGTCGAGTGGGGCATCAGCTTTGGGCATCGGCACGGTAACGGGCGAGAGCCTTCCAGCGGCGTTCAAAGTCGTGGGCCTGCTTCGTAATGTCGGCAGCAGTGATGGGGGTGTTGTACTGGGCGGTGATCCCGCGCGTTGCGCAGTCCTGCGCAACGGCGTCGGCCAAGGGGGCCTCATTGCGCATCCGGTGCTCGGCCCAGACGCCGTAGGCACGGAAGGACAGGAGGTATCTGCGCAGCGTGGACGGGCTGATCGGCTTCCCGCTGCGGCCCTGCACACCCTTCTCGTCGAGGTAGGCAGACAGTTGCTTGTCTGTGGGCTCGGCGCCGCGCTGTTTCTGGTGCTCCACCCACGCGAGGTAGTAGCGGTCGACGGTGGTGAGGTCGCTTTCCTTGTTCGTCTCCGCGGGAGCGGTCTCCTCATCGGTGATAGCAGCGTTTACCCGGAGGCCTTGCTTCTCCTCCGCGGCCTGTGCTCCCGCAATGGCGGGTGTCTGCTGGGTGTCAGTCTCGGCAGGGGCGGGTGCTGGAGGTGCCTGTTCGCCGGCTTCATGGTCCGTCTCTTCGCCCTGCGGTTCACCGTCGCCGAACTCGCGCTCCTGGAAGACCGCGACGAAGCCCTCCAGGCCCTCGCCTGTGAGGGGCTGGCCGTCGGCTCCGGTGATGCCGTCTCGCTGGAATACGTATGCCGCGAGGGTGGCTGCGTCGGGGTACTGGCCGTACTGATGCGCGTACGTGAGCCAGGCACTGTAGAAGAACCCGTCCCATGACTCGTCTGCTGTGGCCGGTTGCGTGTCGCCCGGAGCAGGATGAGCTTCGGCCGGTGAGGTGTAGTGCTGCTGGAAGACCCTGAGCAGGGGCAGCAATTGGTCATCAGAGAGCGGACCACCGGCCGCGGTAGAGATACCGAACTCGTCTCGGAGGAAGGACGCGAACTGGGCGGCTGTGGGCTCAGTCTGGAACTGAGCGCGCCACAACTGGTAGGCCTCGGCGAAGCGTCCCTCGGCGTCGTCGATGGACGCCTGCTCACGAGGCTGCCCGCCGCCCACCGGCTGGGCCTGCATGACACGCTGTGCCTCCGTGCTCACCGGCTCCGGCTGCTGTCCCCGGCCGGCTGTTCGGGCGTCGAGTGCCAGGGCGTCCGCCTGCACTGCGGCGGGACCCTGCTCGACGGTAAGCGGGGGCAGGAGGGCGGGCTCTATGCCCGCCGCCGCCAGGCCGGAGGGGGCGGTCTCGGCGAGCGGGACACCGTAGCGGGCCAGGCGCAGCGGCATCAACGACTCCACCGGGGCCTTGCGGCGCCAGGCGCGGCCGAAGCGGGAGTGGAGGCGGGCCTGGTAGACGAGGCGGTCCTGCTCCAGCTTGATGACCTGCTCGTAGGAGCGCAGCTCCCACAGCTTCATACGGCGCCACAGGAGGAAGGTGGGGACCGGCGAGAGCAGCCAGCGGGTGAGGCGGACGCCTTCCATGTGCTTGTCGGCGGTGATGTCCGCGATCCGGCCGATCGCGTGCCGGGCCGCCTCGACACAGACCACGAACAGGACCGGGATGACGGCGTGCATGCCGACGCCCAGCGGGTCCGGCCAGGCCGCCGCGCCGTTGAAGGCGATCGTCGCGACCGTCAGCAGCCACGCCGTCTGGCGCAGCAGTGGGAAGGGGATGCGGATCCAGGTCAGCAGGAGGTCCAGGGCGAGCAGGACGCAGATACCCGCGTCAATGCCTATCGGGAAGACGTACGCGAAGTTCCCGAAGCCCTTCTTGAGGGCCAGCTCGCGCACGGCCGCGTAGGAACCCGCGAAGCCGATTCCCGCGATGACGAGCGCACCGGCGACGACCACACCGATCAAGATGCGGTGTGCCCGGCCAAGCTTTGCTGCTGGCGTCGTGCTTCCTGCTGTCCCGCGCTGCTGGTCTTTCTCCATCAAAGACCTCGTATCTGAATCGCCGTCATGCATGCGCGCTGAACCGTGTCGTGGGGCGGGCCGAACGCCCGGCCTCGGGTCGGTCCGCAGCGACTGAGCTGCTGGAGGTGGATCACTGGGCCAGGACCTGTCTGCCGGCGGTGTTCAGGAGGTCGTTGATGAGTTGCTCGGTCTCGATCTCCAGTGAGCAGTCCAAGGCCCGGTTGATCTGCTGGACGCGGGTGATGGCGGTATGGAGGCCCTGCCGGTTCCCGGCGGCGGCCTCGATTCGCATCCAGTCCCGGTAGAGCAACTCTGCCGTGTCGTCGACGTCGAGGCCGGTCGCGACGGCCTGTCGGGCCATGCTGAGGTCGTGGTGCGGACCTGCGGGGGTGCGGTAGGTGGCCACGGTGTGCGTCACGTCGATGATCCGGGTGATCATCTCCTGCTGGTAGGGCTCGGCCCAGGGCAGGGGCTTGCCGCCGAACGGCCGGCCCCGCACCAGAGTGAGTGCCTTTTCCAGGTCTGGCAGGCCGGCCGGGCCCAGGGGCAGGGCGCGCTCGGCGAGTTGAAGGAAGCGGGTCCAGTCGCAGCGCACGCCGGGGGAGAGCCGGTAGGGGTCCTCGCCGGACTTGCGGCGTGGCACGTAGGGGTTGCCGGCGGGATCGCTGCCCAGGGAGCGGCGCAGTCCCTGCAGCCGGGCATTGAGGGTGCTCGCCGACCAGGGGCTGACGGGGTCCATGTCGGCGCACAGGATGTCCGCGCTGCGTCCGGGCCGGAAGTACAGCAGCGCGGCGAGCTGGGCGATCCGCGGACCGTGGCCGGTGCTGTCCACGCCCGTCACCTCGACTGGGCCCAGGACCCGGATCTCCGGCGCGTGCAGGTCGTGCGCCTCACTCTTTGCAACCTCCTGCGCCGCGCCCTCCTCGCCGGAGTTCTCGCCTCCGTCTGTCTCCGGGGCCGCTGGGGTGGGAGCCGTCGTCGGTTCGGTGCCAGGATCTTCCTCGGCAGGGTCTTCCTCGGCCGCCGCGGGCGCCTCGGCGGTGGGCAGCAGGCGCAGCCCGGCCGGATCGGTGGAGGCGGCGAGCAGGGCCGGGAAGATCTCAGTGCTCACGTCCGCTGCCCGCGAGGGGCTCGTAGAAGCCCCCGTCGTGGGTGCGGTGGGTCCCTCCGGCGCGAGACGCCGGGGCTGCTGCCTGGTGTCGTACTCGTCCGGGACTTCCTGCCAGGGCCCCTCGGCCGGGTGAGGCGGCTGCCCGGACACCTTCAGTGCGGTGGTGATCTGCAGGTAGGCGGCATGCTCCAGACGCTGCAGGGTGATCTCAGTGCCGGCGTAGTCGAGTTGCTGCGGCTCGTTGAGTGAAGCGTTGAGGATCTCAGCTTCAGGGAAGTGCGCGGCTGCCGTACTCGCCGGGGCCACCAAGGTGACAGGAACTGTTCCGGCCTGGTCGATGACGTCGGCGAACTCCCAGGCAAGGTCCGCGTCCAGAGCGGACGCGCACAGCAGCAGGTACGGCTGATGCTGGGTTTCGGGCATCTGGTGCGCTTCCAGGAGCCGTTCGCTCAGGTCCCGCAGCGCGTGCGCGGACTGCCGCATGTGCGCGATCCGCGCGGTGGGCAGCAGCTGCGGCAGGTCCTCGCCGAACCCGATGGTGACGACCTCGACGTCGGCCGCCCACGGGCTCATGCCGAGCTCCAGGGCGAGGGAGGTGCACACCTCGGTGATGTGCACCGGGTTGCCGTCCAGCAGCAACGCGGGCACCTGGGCGAGGTTGAGCAGCACGAGGCCACCGGACTCGGTACTGCCGACGGTGACCAGTGCCGGATACGGCGCCGGCACCTCGCGGGCAGCCTCCTCGTCCAGGAGGGGCGCGTCGGCCGGCAGCACCCACCAACCGTTCTTCCCCGCGGCGAAGGGCGCCCGCGGCTCCTGGGCGAGGTTTTCGGGCAGCACCTCGAGCGCGCGGGCGCCGATCCGGGCGGCCCGTAGCTGAGGCAGTTCGCCGTCGCCGTCCTGGGTTGCCTGGTGGGCCAGGGTCCGCAGGGCTACGTCCAGGCGGGCGGCGCCTGCCACCAATTCCTCTTTCGGCTCCAGAGATCCGGCGGCCTCGTGTGTGAGAGGTGCCG
>NZ_JBEYFS010000135.1:0-32255 GCF_040634475.1 Streptomyces sp. NPDC007095 | reverse complement strand
GAGCCCCACGGTGTCCTCCTCCAGACGGACCGTGGCGACGTGCGGCAGACGCTCCGACCACCGGTTCGCCTCGTTGATGAAGGCGAACACGTCCTTGGCGGACCCGTCGACGTGGACGGTGTCCTCGAACGAGAACGTCAACTCGGCGTCGGCGTATTCGCGTTCCGCGTTCTCCTTCAGCGCCGCGAGTTCCGCGACGGCGCTCCGGTCGATCTCGGCGCTGATCCGGTCCAGGGCCCCGGGGTCGTCGTCGGCGGCCCGGAACTCGTGCAGCAGCCGTACTCGGGACGCGTTCTCGTCGAGCGGTTCGACGAGCCAGGCGCCGCCGAGGCCGGCGACGGGAGCCGTGGTGACCAGATGCTGGAAGTTGACCCGCAGCTTGGCGGGTTCGACGATCCGGCGCAGCGGACGGCAGCGAGGTTCGCCCGCCGCGGTCGGTGCGGTCTCCCAGATCGTCAGCCGCTCCTCGCCCTCGGGAGCCTCCTCGTACTCGACGTGGATGACCGAGGGGAAGATCCGCGGCCAGTTCCCCACCTCGGCGATCAGCCGGTGGACGGTGTCCGCCGGGACCGCGATGGTGATCTCGTGCGCGACTTGGCGCATGCCCGGGTGTTCCATGCGTGCTGTCTCCTCGTCCTGGTGTGGCGCGCGGGGGGCGGGACGGGAACGGGAACGTGACGGACAGAAAAGCCGCTGCCGGGTGGGGATTCCCGGCAGCGGCCAGCCAGTGGGGATGGGAACGCGCCCGTGCGTCCGCGTCCGTGCGCGATCTGTCAAACGTGCTTCTGTCGGGCGTGCCTCTGCTGAGGGTGTTTCACGTGAAACAACGTGCAGACCCGGTGACGGGCCGGCCGCCGCCCGACCGGTCGGCCCGCCACCGGGTGGCTCACTCGCCCGCGGAGCGGGTGTGGACGACCTGGTAGGTGTTCTCGTCCTGCCAGGTCTGGAGCGCGGCGACGCGGGCGTCGACCTTCTGGCGCTCCGGGGAGCGCTCGCCCTGGGGCACGGAGCGGAAGGCGTCGTACGCCTCCTTGCCGTCCCACTGGGAGTAGACGACGACGAACTTGCCCTCGATGCCGCGGGCGCGCAGGCCGCGCAGCACCGTGTGGGTGCGGTAGCCGGGAACGTCGACCAGCCACGTCTGGGACTCGCCCAGGGCGTCGATCAGGTCCTCCTGGTTCTCCGGCAGCACGCCGAACAGCTCGATGGCCGTGTAGTCGTCGCGGGACGGGGAGATCTCGGTGACGCCGCCCAGTTCCGGCTTCTGCTGCGTGAAGGCGATCTCGTTCTGGAGCAGACGGATCGAGGTGGTGATCTCACCGAAGAGCGGGAGGGTGCGGTGCTTGAACTCCTCACCGGCGTAACGGCTCTCCAGGTCCTCGGTGCTGCGCCACTGGATGAAGTTGGCCGTTCCCGGCTTGTCCTGCCCGGCGTGGACCGTGCTGGATATCCAGCCCTCGTAGGCCGCCGTGTCGACGATCTGGCGCATCGCGGCGAGCAGCTTGACCTGCTTCTCGGCGGCGTCGGTCGAGAACAGGTTGAGAACGGTCAGGTGCTGACCATCGGCTGCGATCTTCGGCATTCTCTCGTCTCTTCCGTTCGAGGAAATGGGAGTGCGAATGAAGGTGCGGGTGGAGCTACGAATGGAGCTACGAATGCAGCATGGCAAGAAGATCTGCCCATGTGAAAGGGTCGGCACTTCAGGATTGGCGGCGCTTTTGTCAATTGTTTGAGTGCGGTGTCAGATCTTTCTCAACTTCGTCAGGGCTGTGAAAAGCGGCCTTGGTTGCCGATTGGCGCGGGCGCCATGCTCGGGTAATGCAGCCAGGCCCGGAAGTATTAGAGATATCCACTCTCCTTGACCGGTACCTCATCGGTCTCGACGACGACGAACTCGACGACGCGTGGGCGCGGGCGCTCTTCACGAAGGACGCCCTGGTCGAGTTCCCCATGAGCCGGCACGAGGGCCTCGACGGACTCGCCGGATACCACCGTGACGCGCTGGCGGCCTTCGCCGCCACCCAGCACCTCGGCTCGCCCGCGGTCGTCGACCTCGACGACGCCGGTGAGCGGGCCGTGCTGCGCGCCAACCTCGTCTCGACGCATGCGCACCACCCCGGTGCGGCGGACGAGCCCCTGTTCCAGGTCGGCACCCTCGCGACCGGCGAAGCCCGCCGCGCCGCGGAGGGCTGGCGGCTCTCCTCCCTGACCTTCCGCGTGCTGTGGACCCGCGGCACCCCGCCCCGACCCCGGGAGCCCCAATGACGACGCTGGCGGCGGCCAGTCCCCAGGACATGAAACTCGCGATCATGCTTGCCGACATCGGCGTGGTGCTCGTGGCCGGCGCCGCACTCGGCCGGCTCGCGCAGAAGATGCGTCAGCCGATGGTGGTCGGCGAGATCACCGCGGGCATCCTGCTCGGCCCGAGCGTCCTCGGCCTGCTGCCGGGGAACCTCACCGAGCGCCTCTTCCCCGCCGACGTAAGGCCGTTGCTGTCCGCGGTCTCCCAGGTCGGTCTGATCCTGTTCATGTTCGTGGTCGGCTGGGAGTTCGAGAAGCGCCTGATCAGGCCGCACGCCCGGCTCGCCGCGGGCGTCTCGCTCTCGTCGATCGCGATGGCCTTCGGCCTGGGTGTGGCGCTGGCCCCCTTCCTTTACGACGAGCACTCCACGGTGGCCGGACACCACATCTCCTTCGTCGCGTTCGCCACCTTCATCGGCACCGCGATGTCGGTGACCGCCTTCCCCGTGCTGGCGCGGATCCTCACCGAGAACAAGCTCCTGGACACCCGGGCCGGTTCGCTCTCGCTGGCCAGCGCCGCCATCGACGACCTGCTCGCCTGGTGCCTGCTGGCCTATGTCTCGGCCCTGGTCACGGCGAACGGGAACTACTCCGACCTCGGTCGCATCGGCCTGTACAGCGCGGCCTACGTGGCCGGGATGCTGCTGGTCGTACGGCCGCTGGTGGCCCGGCTGGTGTGGCGCTGGGCGGCCACCGAGCGCTGGTCGGCGCTGCTCGCGGTGCTGTGCGCGGGCGCCCTGACCTCGGCCTGGCTGACCACCTGGATCGGCATCCACGCCATCTTCGGGGCCTTCCTGTTCGGGTTCGTGATGCCCCGTGAGCCCGCCATGGTTCTCGCGGAGCATCTGCGCAAGCCCATGGACCACGTCAGCGTCGTGCTGCTCCCGGTCTTCTTCATCGTCACCGGGCTCGGCGTGGACCTCGGTTCGCTCACCGCCGGTGACTTCGTCGCGCTCGTCGCGATCATCGTCGTGGCCTGCGCCGGCAAGCTGGTCGGCGCCATCCTTCCGGCGCGGCTGGCCGGGTTCTCCTGGCGTGAGTCGAAGGACCTGGGGCTGCTGATGAACACCCGGGGTCTGACCGAACTCATCATCCTCAACGCGGCCGTCAGCCTGGGCGTGCTCGACACCCGCATGTTCACGATGCTCGTGATCATGGCGCTCGTCACGACGGCGATGGCGGGACCGCTGCTGTCCAGGCGCCGCCCGGTGCCGGCCGTCGTGCCCGAGCCGTCCGAGCCGTCCGAGGCCCCGGCTTCGCGCGCCGCCTGATCAGGAACGCCCCCGGCACCCCCGGCACCCCCGTAACCCCGAACCCGGTACTCCCGTAACCCCGAACCCGGTACCCCCGAACCCCCGAACTCCGTAACCGCGTAACTCCGTAACCCCGTATCCGAGAACGAGAGGGCTGTCGTGATCCCCGTTTCGCAAGCCATCCCCGAGCAGCTCGGTCCGGTCGACGGCCGCGCGCTGCGCACCGTGTGCGGACACTTCGCCACCGGTGTCACGGTCATCACCTCGGGCAGCGGCGACAACGCCACGGGCGCCACGGTGAACTCCTTCACCTCGGTCTCCCTGGACCCGGCGCTGGTGCTCATCTGCCTGCACGACGACTCCCGGCTGCTGCCCGTGGTCCAGGAGTCCGGCGGCTTCGTCGTGAACTTCCTGACGCAGCGGCAGGAGCCCGTGGCCTGGGCGTTCGCCGGTCGGCGGACCGCCCGGATCGAGGAGGTGCCGCACCACAGGTCCGTCCTCGACCTGCCGGTGCTCAGCGAGGCGCTCGCGCATCTGGAGTGCCGGCTGGTCACCGAGTACGACGGGGGCGACCACACCATCCTGCTGGGCGAGGTCGTCGGTCTGCGCGCGCCCTCCGAGGCCGAACAGGAGGATCCGCTGATCTTCTTCCAGGGCTCCATGCGGACACCGGCATGGAGCTAGTGGATCTACCCGGCTCAGTGGTGGCGGCTCGGACCCTGCTCCTCCGCCTCGTCGAACTGCTGCCGCGCCTGCTCCACCAGCGGCAGATGGTCGGTCGACCAGTCGAAGAGCGAGGCGAACAGCGGGGCCAGGGTCCGTCCCAGGTCACTGATCTCGTACTCCACCCGGGGCGGCACCTCCGGGTAGTACGTGCGGATCACCAGTCCGTCGCGCTCCAGCTGACGCAGCCGCTGCGTCAGCACCTTCGGCGTGATGGTGCCGATGTTGCGGTGCAGCTCCACGAAGCGCTGGGTGCCGAACGCGTTGAGCGTCCACAGGATCGGCGTGGTCCAACGGCTGAACACGATGTCGAGGACCGGGGCGATCGGGCACCTCTGCGGGGAGCCGACGCCGGCCGCGTGCGCGGCTTCGGGGCCGGCCACGGCGGGCGTAACGCCCTTTGCGGACCGGGTGTCGCTCGTGGGCGTCGTGCTCGTCATACCGACCATCACCTTCCGGGAAGTCACTTTCCTCTAGGTACCTACTTTACCCAGGATGCTAGCTTCCGAGAAGCCAGCAAAGCCAGTACCTCCCTGTACGTCCCCGTCCGAGAATCCTCATGCTCCTAGGGAGTGACATGTCCATCCAAGAGTCCACCCACAGCCCCGCCAAGGCGGCGGGCGAGTCCGGGCCGGCTCGCCGCCCCGGCCTCATCCTGGCCTTCCTCTGCCTGGCCGGCTTCATGACCTTCCTCGACGTGTCGATCGTGAACGTCGCCCTGCCGACCATCGAGGACGAGCTCAACATCTCCACCACCGCTCTCCAGTACGTGGTCACCACCTACGGCATGCTCCTCGGCGGCTTCCTGCTGCTGACCGGCCGGCTCGCCGACACCCTCGGCCGCCGCCGGATGCTGCAGACCGGCCTGCTCCTGTTCGCCGGTTCCTCGCTGCTCGCCGGGGTCTCGCAGAACGCCGCGATGCTGATCGGCGCCCGCGGTGCCCAGGGTCTGGGGGCCGCGTTCATCGCCACCGCCGCGCTCAGCCTGCTGACCAACAACTTCGAAGAGGGCCCGGCCCGCAACAAGGCGCTCGGTGCATGGGGCGCGCTCAGCGGTCTCGCCGCCGTCGCCGGTGTCACCCTCGGCGGTCTGCTCACCGACGGGCCCGGCTGGCGCTGGATCTTCTTCATCAACGTCCCGATCGGCGTCATCGGCGCCCTGGTCGCCCCGATGGTCGTCGGCGAGAGCCGCTCCGCCCAGCGCAGCAAGTCCTTCGACGTCGCCGGTGCGGTCACCCTCACCGCCGGCCTGGTCCTGCTGATCTTCACCCTCGGCCAGACCGTCTCCGACTCCAATGTCCCGACCGGCCGGGTCATCGGCGGGTTCATCCTCTCCGCGATCCTGCTCGTCTCCTTCATCGTCATCGAGCGCCGCGCCAAGGAGCCGCTGATGCCGCTCGGCATCTTCCGCCGCCCCTCGCTGCGCGCCGCCAACGGCATCGCCATCCTGCTGCTCGGCACCTGCGTCACCCTGTTCTTCTTCGCGAGCCTCTTCATGCAGCAGGTCCTGGACTACTCCGCCGTCAAGACCGGCTTCGCGTACGTGCCGCTCGCGGTGCTCACCGCCGTCGGCGCCGGCGTCGCCTCCCAGGTCGTCACCAAGGTCGCCGCCAAGCCCGTCCTGCTGGTAGGCCTCGCGCTCGCCGCGACCGGCATGATGCTGTTGTGGCGTGCCCCGTCCGACGCCTCCTACCTGACGGACGTGCTGCCCGCCTTCGTCCTGATGGGCCTCGGCCTCGGAATGTCCTTCGTCCCGCTGCAGGTCTCCGCGTTCGCGGGGATCGAGGAGCGCGAGTCGGGTCTGGCCGCCGGTCTCATCAACACCGCCCAGGAAGTCGGCGGCGCGCTCGGCCTCGCGGTCGCGGCGACCTACGCCTTCCGCCGGGTCGACGAGCTGACGGCCAAGGCCCACGGTGTTCCCGCCCTGGTCCAGGAGGCCCGTACGACCGTCTTCCACGACGCGTTCCTCGTGGGCGCCTGCTTCGCCGCCGCCGCCTTCGTGGTGACCCTGGTGCTGCTGCCGTTCACCAAGTCCTCCGAGCAGTCCGCGGCCGTCCCCGCGCACGCCTGACGGAGACCAGAGACCGAAGTCGGACGACGGAAGAACGGACCCGGCCATGTCCAAGCCCCTGCCCCTGTCCGCCGCGGCGGAGGAGTTCCTCGCCGAGAACGCCCTGTGCACCCTCACCACCCTTCGCCCGGACGGCACGCCGCACGTCGCGCCCGTACGGTTCACCTGGGACGGTGAGGCGGGCCTGGCCCGGGTGATGACCACGGTGCACCGCCGCAAGTCCCGCAACCTGTTAGCCAGGGCCGGTGGCCGGGCCGCCGTGTGCCAGCTGGTCGGCCCCCGCTGGATCACCCTGGAGGGCCCGGCCACCGTCTCCACCGACCCGCCCCGGGTGGTGGAGGGGATGCGCCGCTACGCCAAGCGGTACTGGTCCCAGCCGCCGCAGCCCCCGGGTCTCGCGGTCATCGAGATCGCGGTCGACCGCGTGATGGGCCTGTACTGAACGGGCTGTACCGAACTCCCGGGGCACATACGGGGCGAGAGGGTGCCGGAAGACACTTCCGGCACCCTCTCGCATGCTCCGCCTGTAGTTGGCCCCCCGTACCCCCCAGTAGCTGCAAGGCCTCTGACGAACTTGTCAGAGTCCTGTATCGGCGGCCATTCAGCTTCCCGGGAGCCCTCGGAATACTGGAGAAAACGCCAGCGGGAGAGGGAATATGGACGCCTTCAATGCCGATGTGATCGTTGCCGGAGCGGGACCCTCGGGCCTCATGCTCGCGGGAGAACTGCGCCTCTCGGGTCTCTCGGTCATCGTGCTCGACCGGCTGGAACAGCCGATGCAGCAGTCCCGTGCGCTGGGATTCTCCGCCCGTACGATCGAGGAATTCGGCCAGCGTGGACTTCTCGATGATTTCGGTCCGCTGGAGACCATACCCGGCGGCCATTTCGGTGGACTCCCCATCGACTACCGCATTGTCGAGGGCGGCAATTTCGGTGTCCGCGGTGTTCCGCAGTCGCGCACCGAGGCCATCATCAACAAGTGGGCCGTGGGTCTGGGCGCCGACATCCGCCGGGGCCACGAGGTCATCGGCCTGACGCAGGACGAGAACGGGGTCCAGGTCGAGGTCGCGGGCCCGGAGGGCGTCGAGACGCTGCGCGCCGCGTACGTCGTCGGCTGTGACGGCGCCCGCTCCACCGTCCGCCACCTGGCCGGGATCGACTTCCCCGGCGTCAGCGCCACCATCGAGATGAAGATGGCGGACGTCGCCGGAGTCCAGCTGCGGCTGCGCCCCACCGGTGAGGTCGGCGAGGCCGGCATGGTCGTGGTCCTGCCGCTCGGCCCGGGCGCCACCCGCGTGGTGGTCTTCGAGCGCGGCGCCGGTGTCCGCCCCACCCAGGAGCCGCCCACCTTCGAGGAGGTGGCCGCCGCCTTCCAGCGGGTGACCGGCGAGGACATCAGCGGTGCCAAGCAGCTGTGGACCAGCTACTTCACCGACGCCAGCCGGCACGCCGCCGAGTACCGCAAGGGCCGGGTCTTCCTCGCGGGCGACGCCGCCCACATCCACCTGCCGATCGGCGCCCAGGGCATCAGCGCGGGCGTCGGCGACGTGGTCAACCTCGGCTGGAAGCTCGCCGCGGCCGTCAAGGGGCACGCCCCGGAGGGCCTGCTCGACACCTACCACTCCGAGCGCCACCCGGTCGGCGCCCGCATCGTCTACAACACCCTGGTCCAGCGCACCCTCTACCTCGGCGGTCCCGAGGCCCAGCCGCTGCGCGACCTGTTCGCCGAACTGGTCCAGATCGAGGACGTACGACGTCACCTCGTCGGCCTGGTCACCGGCCTGGACATCACCTACGGCGCCGTCGAGGGCGGCCACCCGCTGCTCGGCCGCCGGCTGCCCGACCAGGAACTGCTGGTCGGCGACGAGAAGACCACCACGTACGAGCTGCTGCACCAGGGCCGCCCGGTCCTCCTCGACCTGCACGACAACCCGGCGCTGCGCGAGGCCGTGGCCCCCTGGTCCGACCGCGTCGACGTCGTCACCGCCACCCGGCCCGACGCCGCCGCCCCGGCCGCCGACCTCCTCGTACGCCCCGACGGCTACATCGCCTGGGTCGGCGCCGACGGTTCCACGGACGGCCTGACCGACGCGCTCGCCCAGTGGTTCGGCGAGCCCGGCACCGCCGCCTGAACCCCCCGGTCGACCCGACCTGTTGATCCGAATCCCCCCCAGTAGGACGCGCGCCACCCATCCGACCCGTCCGTGAAACGAGAAAGAGGAGTGCGGTCTTGCCCACCAAGGCTGAGGAAGCGAAGAAGGCCGACAAGGCCGCCGAGTGGACCGAATGCGACGTAGCCATCCTGGGGTCGGGCCTCGCGGGCTCGATCATGGGAGCGATCCTGGCCCGTCAGGGCGCGAACGTGGTGCTCATCGACGCCGGTCAGCACCCCCGGTTCGCCGTCGGCGAGTCCCAGAACCCGCAGCTCGTCGAGTGGCTGCACATTCTGGCCGTGCGCTACGACGTCCCCGAGATCAAGCACATGCTGGACGTGAAGGCGGTGACCGAGCACATCGGTCCGACGCACGGCCGCAAGCAGAGCTTCGGCTTCGTCACGCACCGGCCGAACCGCGAGCCGGACCCGCACGAGGCGACGATGTTCGTCATCCCGAAGATGCTCACCGAGGCGGTGCACCTCTTCCGCCAGGACACGGACTCGCACTACCTGAACGTTGCCGCCAAGTACGGCTGCACGCTCCGCCAGAACTGGTTCGCCACCGACCTCGACGTCGACGACGACGGCGTCACCATCACCGGCAGGAACGGCGAGGTCTTCCGGGCCAAGTACCTGATCGACGCGAGCGGTTTCCGCTCTCCGCTCGCGCAGAAGTTCGACCTGCGCGAGAACCCGCCCCGGCACAAGCACCACGCGCGCTCACTGTTCACGCACTACGTCGGCATCAAGCCGTACGACGACGTGTGCAACTACCCGGAGGCGCTGCGCCCGCCCGCCGAGTCGCCCTTCCACGGCGGCACCCTGCACCACCTCATCGAGCGGGGCTGGTTCTGGATCATCCCGTTCGACAACTACAAGGACTCCAAGAACCCGGCCTGCAGTGTCGGCCTGACCTTCGACGAGCGGCTGTACCCCAAGCCGAAGGACATGACGCCGGACCAGGAGTTCAACCACTACCTCGACATGTACCCGGCGGTGAAGCGGCAGTTCGAGGGCGCCAAGCGGATCCGCGAGTGGGTCTCCACCGACCGCCTCCAGTACTCCTCCAAGCGCACCATCGGCGCCCGCTGGTGCCTGATGTCGCACGCGGCCGGTTTCATCGACCCGCTGTACTCGCGCGGTCTGTCCAACACCTTCGAGGTCGTCGACGCCCTCGCCTACCGGATCCTGGACGCTCTGCGCGAGAACGACTTCACCGAGGAGCGCTTCGAGTACGTGGAGCGCCTGGAGCAGGGTCTCCTGGAGTACAACGACAAGATCGTCAACAGCTCGTACATCGCCTTCAGCCACTTCCGGCTGTGGAACGCGGTGTTCCGGGTGTGGGCCTGCTTCACCACGCCGGCCACCATGCGTCAGATCATGGCGCGCCAGAACTTCCAGCTCGACGGCGACGACCGGCACTTCAAGGAGATGGAGAAGGCGCCCTACACCGGCCTGTGGTGGCCGGACAGCCACGCCTTCAAGGTCCTCTTCGACACCACCGCCGAGACCTGCGAGCGGTACGAGGCGGGCGAGATCGACGGTGACAAGGCCGCGGACATCGTCTTCGAGGCGATCCGCGACTGCGAGTCCGTCAACACGCCCTTCGGCTGGAAGGGCCCCGAGGACCTCCGGTTCTTCCGGGCCACCACCCCCACGATGATGAAGTTCATGTGGTGGGCCAGCACCTCCGGCCCCAAGGAGATGCGCGACCTCGGCCGCTCGATGCTGGCCGGCGTCGTCAAGCAGGGAGTGCGGGGCCGCAAGGTGTCCTGACCTCGGCCCCATCTCGGAGGCCCCATCTCGGAGGCCCCATCTCGGAGGCCCCATCTCGGAGGCGCGGCCTCGGAGGCCCCATCTCGAAGGCGCGGCCTCGGAGGCACCATCTCGAAGGCCGCGCCCCGGGCCCGCCTTCACAGAGCCACTTCCCCCCGGATCCGGCGCCGGGCCCACCTTCCCCCCGTGGGCCCGGCGCCGGCCCCCTTGCTCCTCCCTTTACGCCTCCCCCCACTGACTTCCGCCTACATCCACCGTTTCCTAGAACCTTGGGACATCCGTGATCACTCGTAGAGCACTGATCGGTGCGGGAACGGCCGCCGTCGGTCTGGCCGTCCTGCCCAACAGCCCCGTCTCCGCGGGCTCGTCCGCCCCCTGGAGCACCCTCGCCGGCAAGCTCCAGGGACAGCTGGTGCTGCCCACCGACTCCGGCTACGGCGTGGCCAAGCAGCTGGAACTCGGCCAGTTCGACTCGGTCAACCCGCAGGCCGTCGCGTACTGCGTCAGCTCCTCCGACGTCTCCGTCGCGCTGCGCTTCGCCCAGGACAACGCACTGCCGTCCGCGGTCCGCAGCGGCGGCCACAGCTTCGGCGGCTACTCGACCACCCCCGGCCTGATCATCGACGTGTCGCGGCTCAACGCGATCACCGTCGGCAGCGGCACCGTCGACATCGGCCCCGGCGCCAAGAACGTCGAGATACTCAACGCGCTCGCCCCGCACGCCCTGGTGGTCAGCGAGGGCGGCTGCCCCACCGTGTCGGCCGGCGGCTTCCTCCAGGGCGGCGGCTTCGGCTTCCTGACCCGCCCGACCGGTATGGCCTGCGACGTGATCACCTCGGCCGAGGTGGTCCTCGCCGACGGCTGTGTGGTGACCGCCTCGCCGACCAGCCACCCCGACCTCTTCTGGGCGATCCGCGGCGGCGGTGGCGGCAACTTCGGCGTCGTCACCCGCTTCACGGTCACCCCGCACGAGGGCGACCAGATGGCCATCAGCAACCTGATCTTCCCGTACGACCGCGCCGCCGACGTGCTGCACGGCGTGGGCCAGTGGCTGGTGGACGCCCCCCGCACCATCGGCGGCGGCGCCTACCTCGTCCAGGCCGACGCGGCGCCCGGCACCGTACCGGCGCTCAACGTCTTCCTCGCCTCCCGCGGCACCCCGGCCGAACTGGCCTCGGAGGCGGCGAGGCTGCTGTCGCTGACCGGCGCGGTGACGGCCCGCCAGGACGCGGTCATGACGTACCAGCAGGTCATGATGATGATCTTCGGTTGCAGCACTCTGACCCAGGACCAGTGCCAGCGCGCCGGGAAGTCGCCGAGTGGGGTGCTCACCCGGCCGGCCTTCGGTCTGGAGCGGACCCGGCTGGGCAGCGCGCCCTACGCGCAGAGCGACTGGGCGAACGTGGTGACGGCCTTCGACGCCGACCGCAAGGCCGGGCAGGCCCGGTACCTCGACTTCCACTTCTTCGGGGGCGCGGCCAACGACCCGGCCCGCACCGACACGGCCTACGTGCACCGTGACTCGCTCTTCTCCGTCAACTACCGGGTCCTGATCAACGACCCGGCCCAGGTCACCGCCGAGACCAAGGCCGTCGCCACGAGCTGGGTCGACCACGGGTTCGACACCATCGACCCGCTGTCCAACGGCGAGACGTACCAGAACTGGATGGACGCGGAGCTGCCGAACTGGCGGCAGTCGTACTACGCCGAGAACTACGCGCGGCTGAAGGTCGTGAAGGCGAAGTACGACCCGTACCGCTACTTCAAGTTCGCCCAGGGCATCGGAGCCTGACGCTTCGTGAACCCGGATGACTCATGAACCCGGATGACTCATGAACCCGGACATCTCATGAACCCGGACATGCGGATGGGCCGCCGGATCGATGTCCGGCGGCCCGCCCGCTCGATCGTCTGCCGCGTCCCCTCGTCAGGGACGACGTCCGTACCAGCCCACCAGTTTGTCGATGTCGGGAGCGTCCTCGTGCACCTCTACCACCGGGCCGAACGGCACCTGGCCGCCGCGGGGTTCCGCGGGGACGGCCCGGTGCATGTTGGCCAGCGGCGCGGCGAGCATCTCCGGGTCCCACTCGGGGCTCTGACCGGTTGCCTTCGCCAGGTCCCAGGCGTGCAGCACGAACTCGTTGGTGTAGATCACCGAGGCGACCACCCCGGGAACCGGGCCCCAGGGCAGGCCGATCTGGCGGCCCAGTACGGCCGGGTCCGACCACACCGCGTCGAACTCCTTCGTCGCCTCCGCCCATGCCCTGGCCCAGTCGCCGTCGGCGACGTCCTGGGCGAAGTGCGGAACGCTCATGAAGGAGCCGCCCGCGCCCATGACGGCGACCCGGCGCAGCACGGACACCACGTGGTTGGCCATGTCACGGACCGAGTAGTCGGGACACGGGGTGACGGTGTCGTACTGCTCGGGGCGCAACGCGGCGAGCGTACGTCCGGTGAGCTCGACGGCCTTGAACAGGCCGCCGCGGGGGTCGGTGGGCGGGTTGGCAGGGGGATTGGTGCTGTCAGCCATGTCTTGAGTCATGTGTTCATCGTCGACGTCAAACAGGTCATCTTGTGGCCTATTACCGAAGCCTCATCAGATCTTGCTGAAAATAGATGTATTGGCTCAAAGCGTTTCAAAATCCCGGATCTCAGATCTCGAAATCTCGGAGGGGGCCGGTTGCTGTGAAGGCTGACCGTCTGGTGGCGACCCTGCTGCTGCTCCAGGCGCGCGGGCGGGTGACCGTGCGCGAGGTGGCCCAGGAACTGGAAGTGTCGGAGCGCACCGCGCGCCGTGACCTGGAGGCCCTCACCACCGCCGGTGTCCCCGTCTACTCGCAGCGCGGCCGGGGCGGCGGCTGGAGCCTGGTCGGTGGCGCCCGCACCGATCTGACCGGTTTCACCTCGCGGGAGATCGGGGCGTTGTTCCTGGCCGCGGGCCCCTTGTCGGCCTCGCCCGAACTGCGAGCCGCGTTAAGGAAGTTGATGCGGGCAGTGCCCGCGCCCATGCGGCCGCACGCCGAGGCGGCCGCCAAGGCCATCCTCATCGACGGTGTCGACTGGTCGCGCACGGCGGGTGGCGGCGGCCCCCACCAGCACACCCTGGAGCGGGCGGTGCTCGACGGCGAACAGGTCCGGCTCGGCTACGCCCATCCCGACCGGGCTCCCGGCGAGCGCACGGTGCACCCGCTCGGCCTGGTCTCGAAGGCCGGCCGCTGGTACCTCGTCGCCGGGACCGAGGAGGGACTGCGCACCTTCCGGCTCAGCAGGGTCACCTCCGCGACCCGGACCGGTGAGCGGGTGCGGCGCCCGGAGGGTTTCGACCTCGCCGCCGCCTGGCGGGAGCTGGCCGCCGAGGTGGAGCAGCGGCTGACCGCGGCGACCGTACGGGCGCGGGCCGACCGCGACGCCCTGCCGGTGCTGCGGCAACTGCTGGGCGGGCGGTTACGGACGGGCGAGGCCCAGATCGACGGCCGGGTCGAGTTCACGGCCGACGGCCCGTCGGTGGAGGTGCTCGCCGCGCAACTGGCCGGTCTCGGCAGCCGCGTCGAGGTGCTCGATCCGCCGGAGGCGCGGGAGTCGCTCGTACGGCTGGGCCGCTCGCTCACCGCGGTGTACGGCGGCCACAAGGAAGAGACCCACTCGGATAGCCACTTTCCTGTAGGTACCTACTATACGGAGGATGTTAGCGTCCCTGTCATGTCCGCCAACCACGGATGACCGGCGGATTTCCCACACCATCCCCCACTCCACCCCCCACTCCATCCCCCACGCCATGCCCCACACCGATGAAGCCAATGACTGCTGATTACTGGTTCGGATTAACGCACTAGGGAGTTGTTCTTGATGATTGTCGTCACCGGAGCCACCGGAAATGTCGGACGTCCGCTGATCGAGGCGCTCGCCGAGGCGGGGGAGCAGGTCGTGGCGGTCTCGCGCCGCCCGCTGCCCTCCCCGACGGAGGGTGTCCGCCACGCCCAGGCCGACCTCGGCAGCGCCGAGAGCATGCGGCCGGTCCTCGAAGGCGCCGACGCCTTCTTCATCCTGCTCGCCGGCGAACTGCTCGGTTACGGGGAGGCCGCGACCGACCTGCTGGCCGCCGCCAGGGACGCCGGCGTCAAGCGGGTCGTCCTGCTCTCCTCGCAGATCAACGCCACCCGTCCCGACTCCGCCTCGCACGGCAGGCTGCGCGAGTTCGAGGAGGCCGTACGCGGCTCGGGCCTCGACTTCACGATTCTGCACGCGGGTGGATTCGCCTCCAACGCCTTCGCCTGGGCCGAGTCGGTCCGTGCCGACCGCACGGTCTTCGCCCCGTTCGGTGACGTGGCCCTGCCGGTCGTCGACCCCGCGGACATCGCCGCGGTCGCCGCGGTCGTCCTGCGCGAGGACGGCCATGCCGGTCGTACGTACGAGGTGACCGGCCCCGAAGCGGTCAGCCCGCGTGCGCAGGCCGAGGTGATCGCCGAGGCCATCGGTGAGGAAGTGACCTTCGTGGAACTGACCCGCGAGGCCGCCCACACCCACATGGCCCAGTTCATGCCCGAGGACGTCATCCCCGGCACCCTGGACATCCTCGGCGCCCCGCTCCCCGCCGAGCAGCGGGTCAGTCCCGATGTGGAGAAGGTCCTGGGCCGCCCGGCCACCCCCTTCTCCGGCTGGGTGAGCCGCAGCCTCCCGGCGTTCAAGTAGCCCGCACGGCTCGCTCGGCCTGCTTGTCCCCCCGGTACCGCCGCCGGATGCCCGCTGCGATCCATCCCCCGCGGCAGTGGGCATCCGGCGGCCCATACGGCCGCACGACGGTACGTGTCACGACAGTACGTATGGTGCGTCGGCTCGTGCGACGCGACGGCCCCGCAGGTCACGAACCTGCGGGGCCGTCGCGTCGTCAGGGGCGCACCGGGGCTTACCCGGCCTTCCCCCGGAGGGGCTACGCGGCGAAGCGCTCGGCGAACTCCTTGGCCTTCGTGGCCGCCTCGTCGACGGCCTTGGCGCGGGAGGCCTCGTAAAGGGGGATCAGGTCGGCCATCGCCGGGTTGTGCGGCGCCATCGTGAGCTCCGGGACGATGACGTGGACGTCCAGGGCGAGGGTGTCCCGCAGGATCGCCTCCAGGTAGTTCTGGACGTACTCGTAACCCTCGCGCGGGGTGCCCGGCGCGTAGGAGCCGCCGCGGCTGGCGACGACCGTGACCGGGGTGCCCTTGACCTTCGAGTCCTCGCTCATGGCGGTACGGCCGATGAGGATCACCTGGTCCAGCCAGGCCTTGAGGGTCGAGGGGATCGTGAAGTTGTACATGGGCGCGCCGATCAGGATCGCGTCCGCCTGCTCCAGCTCCTCTATGAACGTCAGGCGCTCGGCGAAGGCGGCGGCCTGCTCGGGGGTGTGCGCGTCCGCGGGGGCGAAACCGGCGGTGTGGGCGTCGGCCGTGATGTGCGGGACCGGGTTCACGGCGAGGTCGCGGTAGATCACGGTGCCCTGCGGGTGCTGCTCCTCCCAGGCCTTGCGGAACGCGTCCGTGACCGTGCGGGAGGCGGAGGCTGCGCCCGGGAAAACGGACGAGTCGATGTGCAGGAGGGTGGCCATGGGGAATCTCCAGGAGAAGGGGGCGAACTTTTCGTACTGGACTAGAGATAACACAGCTACTTACTTTTTTTCATCCCCCTACGGGAACACAGTACCCTGGACCCATGCCAGAGCCGGGGACTCACGACGCAGGGCCGTGCCAGAGGGTCGACGACGGCATGGCCCGTGTCTTCCAACTGCTCGGGAAGCGCTGGACCGGCCTGGTCGTGGCCGTGCTGCTGCCGCACCCCGCGCACTTCGCCGACCTGCGCAGAGCGATCCCCGGCATCAGCGAACGGATGCTCTCCGACCGCCTCACGGAACTCGGCGCGGCGGGGCTGGTCGTCCGCGAGGTCGACGAGGGCCCTCCGCTGCGGGTCGTGTACGGCCTGACGGAGGCGGGGGCCGCATTGCAGCCCGCGCTCGTGGAACTCGGAACCTGGGCGGAGCAGCACCTGCCGGAGAGTCCGCCGTGCCCGGGCGAACTGCGCAAGTGACCCTGAACCGGGGCTGATTCGGAGGGGCCGGGTTTTCCACAGGCCGGGAGTTGTCCACAGGGTCTGACGCGTTTCAGCCACCGGCGGTACGGTCATCACGAGTTGATGTTCGTGCGTGACGGGGGAGGCAGTCGGTATGACGGATCTTGGTGCAGCGGATCAGGCGCAGCAGGACCAGCGGAGCCGGCCGGGCGGGCAGGACCATCAGGGCGAACAGGACCACCAGAGCGAGCAGGGCCGACAGGCGTCCAGGATCTCCGGGGTCTTCGGAGTGCGCGGATTCGCGGGCCGTCCCGTGCAGGCCGCACCCAAGGAAGAGGGCAAGGCGCTGCGCCGACGGGTGCCGCGCGCCGCGCACGCGGAGCTGACCTTCGACGCCGGCCGCCCGGACGCGGTGACAGCCGTCGAGGAGTCCAACCTCGGCCGGATCCCGGAGCTCACTCCGATACGGGTCGGCAGGATGGCCGCCACTCCCTTCGCCTTCCTGCGTGGTTCGGCGGGCCTCATGGCCTACGACCTCGCGCGCACCCCCACGACCGGCATCGCCGCCCAGATCTGCGGCGACGCCCACGCGGCCAACTTCGGCCTGTACGGAGACGCGCGCGGCGGCCTGGTCATCGATCTGAACGACTTCGACGAGACGGCACACGGCCCCTGGGAGTGGGACCTCAAGCGCCTCGCCACCTCGCTCGTGCTCGCGGGCAGGGAAGCGGGCGCGGACGAGGACGCCTGTCGCAAGGCCGCCCAAGACGCGGTCGGTGCCTACCGACGTACGCTGCGGCTGCTCGCGAAGCTCCCGGTACTGGACGCGTGGAACGCCATCGCGGACGAGGAACTCGTCTCCCACGCCGACGCCCACGACCTGCTCGGCACGCTGGAGCGGGTCATGGAGAAAGCGCGGGCCAACACCAGCGGACGGTTCGCGGCCAAGTCGACCCAGCCGACGGAGGACGGCAGCCACCGCTTCGTGGACGCGCCTCCGGTGCTGCGCCGTGTACCCGACGCGGAGGCGGCGGCGGTCGCGGCCTCGCTGGAGCACTACCTGACCACTGTCTCCGAGGACCGCCTCCCCCTCCTCGCGCGGTACGCGGTGCACGACGTCGCCTTCCGCGTCGTCGGCACGGGCAGCGTCGGCACCCGCTCCTACGTCGTGCTGCTCCTCGACCACCGCGGCGAACCTCTGGTCCTCCAGGTGAAGGAGGCCCGCGCCTCGGCGCTGCTCCCGCACCTGGCGACGGCCGGCCACGCCATACCGGAGGTGCCGCACGAGGGCCGCCGGGTCGTCCTCGGCCAGAAGCGCATGCAGGTCGTCAGCGACATCCTGCTCGGCTGGACCACCGTCGAAGGCCGCCCCTTCCAGGTGCGCCAGTTCCGCAACCGCAAGGGCAGCGTCGACCCCGCCGCCCTCGCCGCCGACCAGGTCGACGACTACGCCCGCATGACCGGCGCCCTTCTCGCCCGCGCCCACACCCACACCGCCGACCCCCGCCTCATCGCCGGGTACTGCGGGAAGAGCGAGGAGCTGGACGAGTCCATCGCCTCGTTCGCCGTGGCCTACGCCGACCGTACGGAGGCGGACCACGCGGAGCTGGTCACGGCGGTCAGGGAAGGGCGGGTGGCGGCGGAGCTCGGGGTGTGAGCCGCCCCGGCCGGGGGAAGGCCGCGAGTCGTACGGGGCCGTGGCCTAGTCTGGTCGGGTGACGACCCCGGAAGCCGAGCACAGCGAGTCCGACCGTACCCAGGCCGAGGATGCCCGGCCCCAGGGCACCGGGGATGCGGATGCCCACGACGAGTCCGCACCGGAGGCGGCGCCCGAGGCGCAGGCGCGGCCCGAGGAGCGGCTCGAGCGGGCCGTGCGGGCGGCCGAGCAGGCGTTGATCGAGTTCGAGATCGCCGTGGAGACCTTCCGCGTCGAGGTCGAGAACTTCTCGCGCCTGCACCACCAGAAGCTCGGCCCGATGTACTCGCGGCTTGACGAGCTGGACGCGCAGATCGCCGAGGCGGTCGCCGCGCGCACCGGGGACGCGGAGGACATACGCAAGGCGGACGAGGCGCGGGCGCGGGTCATGCCGATGCCCGGGGTCGAGGAGCTCTTCCACGGCTGGATGGACTCCGAGGGACTGTTCCCCGAGGCGGTGGCGATGCTGACGGACCAGCCCGTACGCCCCCCGCAGCGCGTGCGCCCCAGTGAGGAGGCCCGTCAGCTCTACCGTGAGCTGGTCCGCAAGGCCCACCCCGATCTGGCTCAGGACGACGACGAGCGCAGGCGGCGCGACGAGTTCATCGCCCGGGTCAACGCCGCGTACAGCCGTGGCGACGAGGCCCTGCTGCGGGAGCTGTCCGAGGAGTGGGCGGCGGGCCCGGTGCCCGAGGAGTGGAAGCCGAGCCGCAGCGAGGAGCTCTACGCCCGCCTCGAGTGGCTCTCCCAGCGCAAGGAACTGCTCGCCCTGGTCGCCCGCGAGCTGGAGGAGAGCGCCATCGGCGCCATGCTCAAGCTGGCACCGGAGGACCCGGACCGGCTGCTGGAAGAGATCGCCGAGCAGCTGCTGGCCCAGGTCGACGAGCGCGAGAAGGAGCTGGCCCGGCTGGTCGGCTAGGGCCTGGCCGGTGGGGCTTCGGGCCGCCTGCGCGGTCGGGTAGCGTCGGGGGCATGAGTTTTGGATCTGGTGTGCCCACGGTCGAGGTCGGGGATCTCGCGGACGGAGACTTCCTGCTGGACGTCCGGGAGGACGACGAGTGGCAGGCGGGCCATGCCGCGGGGGCGCTGCACATCCCCATCAGTGAGTTCGTCGCACGCTACGGCGAGCTGACCGAGGCGGCGCCGCAGGACGGCAGGATCCATGTGATCTGCCGCTCCGGCGGCCGTTCGGCGCAGGTCACGATGTACCTGGTCCAGCAGGGCATCGACGCCGTGAACGTCGACGGTGGCATGCAGGTCTGGGCCGCCGCCGGCCGCCCGGTCGTGGACGACAAGGGCACCCCCGGCTTCGTGCTGTAGCCACCGGCAGGGGTTCACGCCCGCTGGAGCCCACCCGTACGGGTTCACGCCCGCGCCCGCCTTTGCCGAGCGGCGATCATCACGCCGCGCGGCGTCCCACCGCTGCCCGGGGCTCGCCCACGCCCGGAGAGGCGAAGACGCGCCGCGGGCGTGGGGGTTCAGCCCAGGGGATGGGCCGCGAGCAGATCCCCCAGTGCCTCCTCGTGTGCCGCCGCCGGTCCGAGCGACAGTTCAAGCTGCTTGGCCCAGGCGTGGTACCGGTGCAGCGGGTAGTCGACGTCGGCGCCGAACCCCCCGTGCAGATGCTGTGCGGTCTGCACGACCCGCCGTACCCCTTCCGACGCCCAGATCTTGGCGACGGCCACGTCCCCGGAGGCAGGAAGCGCACCCCCCGCCCCCGTACTGATCCGCCACGCGGCCTGCCACAGCGTCGCCTCCATCGCCCGCAGGTCGATATAGCGGTCGGCGGCCTGCACGGCGACGGCCTGGAACGTGGCGACCGGGAACCCGAACTGCTCCCGCTTGCCCGTGTACGCGCTCGTCATACCGAGCACCCGCTCACCGAGCCCGAGCGCCAGCGCGCATGTCCCGGTGGCCAACAGCTCCCGCAGCCACTCCCACGCCCCGTCCGCTTCGATGACATCCCGGGCGGTGATCCGCGCGGACTCCAGACGCAGCTCGCCGAGCCGTTCCCCGGTCGTGGAGATCTGCTCGCCGAGGACGACCCCCTCATGGGCCCGGGGCACCAGCGCGAGGACCGTTTGGCCGCCGCCCGTGTGCGCGGGTACGACGGTGAAGTCGGCGTTCTCCGCCCACGGAACCGCCGTCTGCACCCCGTCCAGCACCCACGCGTCACCGTCCCGCCGTGCGGTCACGGCGAGTTCGGCCGGGTCGTGCCCGGTCCGCCCGTTCGCCGCGACGGTCAGCACGATCTCGCCCCGGCCCGACCGCGCGAGCAGCTCCGTCTTCAGCTCCTCGCCGCCGTACGCCTGTACGGCCACCGCCGCCGCACTGTTCTCCAGCAACGGCACGCGCGCCAGCACCTTCGCCGCCTCGCGCAGCACCAGGCACAGCGCGATCGCGTCGAGGCCGGCCCCGCCGTACTCCGCGGCGAGCAACAGGCTCAACAGATCCGCATCGGCGAGCCTCGCCCACAGCGCCCGGTCGAAGTCGTCGGCGACGGCGCCCGCGGTGACCGCGGGACTGGGCACTCCGTCCGGCGCGACCCCGCCGAACACCGCCTTCGCCGCCTCGACCGCCGCCTGCTGCTCCTCGGTGAAGGTGAAGTCCACGGTCCTGTCCTCCCACGCACCGACCCACCGACCCGGCGGACACCGGATCTGACGGAGCGTCAAGATAGAACAGGTTCTACAAGAAGGGAACGGTTCGCCCGCGGAAGTCCCACCGCCCCGGCGGACCGATCGTTCGGTTTGTTGCGTTACGTCACATCACGTACCGGGGCGGGCGGCCGTAGGGTGTCCACCGCTGTGGATAACCTCGGGGTCGCTGTTGTGTCGCTGTTGTGCGCACTGTGCCGAATGGGGCTGTGCCTGGCGGTCCGGCCTGAGTACCGTTCCCGTGCGCACGCTGCGGTGTGGTGCGCGCAGGTGCCACGGCGCCGCGCGGCCCGGCGGCGGGAATCGGACCGGGATCGGGAATCGGGGCGGAATGGACGAGTACGACGAGGGCTCGAAGGCCCGGCACCTGCCGGACGGCCCTGACGGCTCCTTGCCCGAGGGCCCCGCCTCCGCCGGTTCCACCCCTGACAGCACCCCCTCCACGGACCAGGAACCTGTCCCCCAGGCATCCGCCGCCGATCCCCCCGTCCCCGTCCCCGCCCCCACCGGCATAGCGTCCCTCCCCCTCCGCTCCCAGATCGTCGCCGCCCTCGCCCTCGCGGTCGTCGCGGTCGTCGCCTGTGTGCACCTCGGCATGGTGTTCCTGCACGTCGCGCCCTCGAACACGGTCACCAAGCAGCACGGCCGGGCGATCGACGACTGGATCTACCCGGAGTTCGAGCAGAACTGGAAGCTCTTCGCCCCCAACCCGCTGCAGCAGAACATCGACGTGCAGGTCCGTGCCCAGGTCCGAGGCGCGGACGCTAGCATCACCGAGACCGGCTGGTACGACCTGTCCGCGCTGGACGGCGCGGCGATCGACGGCAATCTGCTGCCGAGCCACACCCAGCAGAACGAACTGCGCCGGGCCTGGGACTTCTACATCGGTACGCACGACAACCAGAACCGCCCGGTGGGCCTGCGCGGCGACCTCTCCCAGCGTTATCTGCGCCGGGTCGTCATGCTGCGTCTCGAGCGTGAGGGGGCCGGCGGCAAAGGCGCCGTCGTCGAAAGCGTCCAGGTCCGTTCCCGTACCACCAACGTGCCGCCCCCGAAATGGAGCGAGGAGCAGGTGTCCGACACGCCCGCCCTGCGCGAGCTGCCGTGGTGGACCGTTCCCGAGGAGGACGTGACGGACGCGCGGACGGAGGCGAGCGCCCGATGAACCGCATCGCAGTGTCGATCTCGCGCGGTATCGCCCGGGTCGCCGACGCGGCCCTCGGCCCGTACCAGACGGCCGTGATCCGCATCGGCTTCGCCGCCACCTGGCTGCTGTTCCTGCTGCGCGAGTTCCCGCACCGCCAGGAGATGTACGGCCCCGACGGACCGTGGAAGTGGGACCTCGCCCAGCGGCTCGTCGCGGACAACCACGCCTTCACTATCCTGATGTGGTCCGACAGCCAGGTGTGGTTCGAGATCGTCTACACCCTGGCCGCCCTCTCCGCTCTCCTGCTGCTGGTGGGATGGCGGACCCGCACGATGTCCGTGCTCTTCATGGTCGGCGTGCTCTCGCTGCAGAACCGCAGCATCTTCATGGGGGACGGCGGCGACAACGTCATCCACCTGATGGCGATCTATCTGGTGTTCACGCGCTGTGGACAGGTGTGGTCGCTGGACGCCCGGCGGGCCCGGCTCGCGCGGGAGGCACGCGCGCGTGGGGACCTCCCGCGGGCCGGGGCCCAGGACCGGGTCGGTCTCGTCCTGTGGGCGGCGCTCGGCCTGCTGCTGGCCGCGGCGACCGGAGCGGGGCGGCTCAGCCCCGGCTGGCTGGTGGTCTTCTGGGGGCTGTGGGCGGTCCAGGCGCTGTGGTGGGCCGTCGGCCGCCTGGCGCGCGCCGCGGAGCCTCGGATCCTGCTCGATGTCATCGCCAACGCCGTGCACAACGCGGCCCTGCTCGTGATCATGGCCGAGGCGTGTCTGATCTACGCGACCGCCGGATGGTACAAGATCCAGGGCTCGCGCTGGCAGGACGGCACCGCCGTCTACTACCCGCTCCACCTGGACTACTTCTCCCCCTGGCCCGCGCTGTCCGACCTGCTGGCCTCACACGGCACGATCGTGATGCTGGTGACCTACGGGACGGTCGCCGTGCAGGTCGCCTTCCCCTTCACTCTGATCAACCGGCGCGTCAAGAACGTCCTGCTGGCCGCCATGATGACCGAGCACGCCGTGATCGCCGTGGTCCTCGGGCTGCCGTTCTTCTCGCTCGCGATGATCGCCGCCGACGCGGTGTTCCTGCCGACGTCGTTCCTGCGGCGCCTCGGGGGATGGGCGGCGCGCGCGCGTGGACGACTGTTCCCGCCCGGCGCCCGCAAGCTGCCGGGCCAGCGCGCCCAGGAGCCGCGCACCCCGGAGCCGGCCGAGGACCCGCACGTAGGCTTCACCGCATGAAGGACCCCGTGAGCGCCTGGCGCCGCCTCGCCGACACCTCCGTCCTGCTCGACGGCTTCCACGCCCTCAAGCACGCCGTGCGCTTCCGGGCCGAGGTCCTGGTGGCGGTCACCGGCGACCGGCAGGCGGCGCTCGCCCTCACCGACGAGCTGGCCCCGGACGTACGGGACACCCTGGACGCTCTCCTGGTGGAGGTCCCGGAGGCCACGTACCGCTCCCTCGTCCCGCGTCCGCACCCGACCGCGGTGGCCGCGTTGGCGGTACGTCCCTCCCGCGAGGCCAATCTGCGGGCGCTGGCCCGCACGCCCCGCACCGCCCCCGTGGTCGTCCTCGACCAGCCACGCAACCTCGGGAACGCCGGTGCCGTGATCCGCCTCGCGGCCGGCTTCGGCGCCACCGGCGTCGTCACGACCGGCACCCTCGACCCCTGGCACCCCACGGTGGTGCGGGGCGGGGCGGGCCTGCACTTCGCGACCGCCGTGGAGCGGCTGACGGTGGCCGAGCTGCCGTCCGGGCCGGTGTTCGCCCTCGACCCGGACGGCGAGGACATCCGGGGACTGAAGCTCCCGGACGACGCCGTGCTCGCGTTCGGCTCCGAGCGCAGTGGCCTCTCCGCCGACCTGCGCGCTCGTGCCGATCACTTGGTGTCGCTCCCGATGCGCCCGCAGGTCTCCAGCTACAACCTGGCGACGAGCGTGGCCATGACCCTGTTCCACTGGAGCGCCCCGCAGGGGCCGTAGGGCCTGTCCGGCGGATCAGGTCCTAACGCCGGACCTCCACCACCCGGAACCGGTTGGCCACGAAGCCCCCGTCGCACAGCGCGGCGTTCGCCGCCGGGTTGCCCCCCGACCCGTGGAAGTCCGAGAACGCCGCCGTCTGGTTGACGTACACGCCGCCCGTCAGATTCAGGGACAGCTGGGCGCACTCCTCCAGACACGCCTCCCGCACGGCCTCCTCGACGACCTCGTCGGTGGTGTACGCCCCGACGGTCATCGCGCCCTTCTCCCGGACGGTCCGGCGCAGCAGCTCCACCGCGTCCCCCGCCGAGTCGACCGCGACCGCGAAGGACACCGGTCCGAAGCACTCGTTCATGTAGGCGGCCTCGTCGTCGGCACCCTCCCAGTACTTCCGCGCGCCGTCGAGCTTGACGATCACCGGGGTGCGGACGACCGCGTCCGGGAACTCCGGGTTGGCGATCTCCCGCGAGGCGAGGGCGACCTCGCCGAGCCCCGCCGCGGCCTCCAGACGCGCCTTGACGTCCGGGTTCACGATCGCGCCCAGCAGCCCGCCTGCACGCGCGTCGTCCCCGAGGAGTCCGTCGACCGACCGGGCGAGGTCGGCGACCACCTCGTCGTACGACTTGGAGCCCTCCTCCGTACGGATGCCGTCGCGGGGGATGAGGAGGTTCTGCGGGGTCGTGCACATCTGGCCGCTGTACAGGGACAAGGAGAAGGCCAGGTTGGACAGCATCCCCTTGTAGTCGTCGGTCGACTCCACGATCACCGTGTTGACGCCGGCCTTCTCCGTGTAGACCTGCGCCTGGCGGGCGTGGGTCTCCAGCCAGTCGCCGAACGCCGTCGACCCGGTGTAGTCGATGATCCGGATCTCGGGGCGCACGGCCAGGGTCTTGGCGATGCCCTCCCCGGGCCGCTCTGCGGCCAGCGCCACCAGGTTCGGGTCGAAGCCCGCCTCGGCGAGCACCTCGCGCGCGACCTGGACGGTGAGCGCGAGCGGCAGCACCGCGCGCGGGTGCGGCTTGACGAGCACGGCGTTGCCGGTGGCCAGGGAGGCGAACAGGCCCGGATAGCCGTTCCACGTCGGGAAGGTGTTGCAGCCGATCATCAGCGCGATGCCGCGCGGCACCGGCGTGAACTGCTTGGTCATCGTGAGCGGGTCGCGCTTGCCCTGGGGCTTGGTCCACTCCGCGGTGTCGGGGGTGCGGACCTGCTCCACATACGCGTACGCCACCGCCTCCAGGCCGCGGTCCTGCGCGTGCGGGCCGCCCGCCTGGAACGCCATCATGAAGGCCTGGCCGCTGGTGTGCATGACCGCGTGCGCGAACTCGTGCGTGCGGTCGGCGATCCGCTTGAGAATCTCCAGACAGACCATCGCGCGCATCTCCGCGCCCGCGTCGCGCCAGGCCCGCTGTCCGGCCCGCATGGCGGGCAGCAGCACGTCGACGTCCGCGTGCGGGTAGGTGACGCCCAGCTCGATGCCGTACGGGGAGATCTCGCCGCCCACCCAGTCGTCGGTGCCGGGCTGGCCGAGGTCGAGGCGACTGCCGAGGAGGGCGTCGAAGGCGGCCTTGCCCTCGGGCATGCTCAGGCTGCCGTTCTCCCCGTAGGCCTTCGGGTGCTCGGGGTGCGGGGACCAGTACGCGCGCGTACGGATCGCTTCCAATGCCTGGTCGAGCGTGGGCCGGTGCTGGGCGGTCAGCTCGTGCGGGGTCAGTTCGGCGGCCATGCGGGACCATCTCCTCGTCTCAAGAACTCTTCGCTGAGCTCATGACCTGGGCAGAAACAGCCGGACAGAGTTAGAGTAACCGAACGATCGGTCGGGACAAGGGGGTCCGCCGCATCTGTGGAAAACCCCGTGCGGGAGGATCGCGCACATGACAGCACTCGACCTCAACAGCCCCGTGGCCGTCGTCGGCACCGGTACCATGGGCCAGGGCATCGCCCAGGTCGCGCTCGTCGCGGGCCACCCCGTGCGGCTCTTCGACACGGTTCCCGGGCGTGCCGACGCGGCGGCCGAAGCGATCGGCGCGCGCCTCGACCGGCTCGTCGAGAAGGACCGGCTCGTCGCCGCCGACCGGGACGCGGCACGCGCCCGGCTGCACCCCGCGCACAGCCTCGCCGAGCTGGCGGACTGCGCGCTCGTCATCGAGGCGGTGCTCGAACAACTCGAGGCGAAACAGCAGCTGTTCCGCGAGCTCGAGGACATCGTCGAGCACGACTGTCTGCTCGCCACCAACACCTCGTCCCTGTCCGTCACGGCCATCGGCGGCGCCCTGCGCAACCCCGGCCGTCTGGTCGGACTGCACTTCTTCAACCCGGCGCCGCTGCTGCCGCTGGTGGAGGTCGTCTCCGGGTACGCGAGCGACTTCTCGTCGGCCACGCGCGCGTACGAGACGGCACGCGCCTGGGGGAAGACGCCGGTCGCCTGCGCCGACACCCCCGGCTTCATCGTCAACCGCATCGCCCGGCCCTTCTACGCCGAGGCCTTCGCGGTGTACGAGGCGCAGGCCGCCGACCCCGCGACGATCGACGCCGTCCTGCGCGAGTCCGGCGGTTTCCGGATGGGGGCCTTCGAGCTGACCGACCTGATCGGCCAGGACGTCAACGAGTCCGTGACGCACTCCGTGTGGCAGTCCTTCTTCCAGGACGTGCGTTTCACGCCCTCGCTCGCCCAGCGGCGGCTCGTCGAGTCCGGTCGGCTCGGCCGCAAGACGGGGCACGGCTGGTACGACCACGGGGCCGACGCCGAGCGTCCCGAGCCGCACACCGCGGAGAAGGCGCAGGCGCCCGCGTACGTCGTCGCCGAGGGCGACCTGGGTCCGGCCTCCGAACTGCTCACGCTGTTTCGCGAGGCGGGAATCCAGGTCCGCGAGGACGAGGAGGACCACGGGACCCGACTGGTGCTGCCCAGCGGCGGCCAGCTGGTCCTCGCCGACGGCCAGACGTCGGTCGAGTTCCGCGACGTCGTCTACTTCGACCTGGCGCTCGACTACCGCCGGGCGACCAGGATCGCCCTTTCGGCCTCCCAGGACACCGCCCCGCAGACCCTCTCCGAGGCCGTCGGTCTCTTCCAGGCGCTGGGCAAGACCGTCAGCGTCATCGGGGACGTGCCCGGCATGATCGTCGCCCGGACCGTGGCGAGGATCGTCGATCTCGCGCACGACGCCGTCGCCAAGGGCGTCGCCACCGAGGAGGACATCGACACCGCGATGCGGCTCGGGGTCAACTACCCCCTGGGCCCCTTCGAATGGAGCCGCAGGCTCGGCCGGAGCTGGGCCTGCTCCCTTCTGGACGACCTGCACCAGCGCGATCCCTCCGGGCGCTACGCGCCCTCTCTCGCGCTCTACCGCCACGCGTACGCCACCGAGAAGCGCGAGGGAACCTCATGACCACCGCCAAGCGTGATACGTACACCCCCGAGAGCCTGCTCTCCGTCGCCGTCCAGGTCTTCAACGAACGCGGCTACGACGGCACCTCCATGGAGCACCTCTCCAAGGCGGCCGGCATCTCCAAGTCGTCGATATACCACCACGTCACGGGCAAGGAGGAGCTGCTGCGCCGCGCCGTCAGCCGGGCCCTGGACGGCCTCTTCGGCATCCTCGACGAGGAGCACGCGCGCGTGGGGCGTGCGGTGGAGCGCCTGGAGTACGTCGTACGGCGCATGGTCGAGGTACTCACCGCGGAACTCCCGTACGTGACCCTGCTGCTGCGCGTGCGCGGTAACACGGGCACCGAGCGCTGGGCCCTGGAGCGGCGCCGCGAGTTCGACCACCAGGTGGCCGAACTCCTGAAGGCCGCGGCCGCCGACGGGGACGTACGCGGCGACATCGAGGTCCGCCTCGCGACCCGCCTGGTCTTCGGAATGATCAACTCGCTCGTCGAGTGGTACCGCCCCGACAGCAGGGGCATGGGCGAACGCGAGGTCGCCGACGCGGTGGCGCAGCTGGTCTTCGGAGGGCTCCGGAACGAGGCGTGACGCTTCGGCCGCCCCCGGCACGGAGGTCACCCCTTGGGCTCGGTCACCCCTTGGGCTCGGTCACCCCTTGGGCTCGGTCACCCCTTGGGCTCGGTCACCCCTCGGGCTCGGTCACCCCTCCGGCTCGGTCACCCCTCCGGCTCCAGGTCCTCCTCCTCGAAGACCAGGAGTGTTCGGGTGCTGAGGACCTCGGGGATGGCCTGGAGGCGGGTGAGGACCAGTTCGCGGAGGGCTCTGTTGTCGGGGGTGTGCACCAGGAGCAGGACATCGAAGTCGCCGCCCACCAGGGCGATGTGGGAGGCGCCGGGCAGCATCCTGAGCTGCTCACGGACCGTGCGCCAGGAGTTCTGCACGATCTTGAGGGTGATGTACGCGGACGTGCCCTGCCCGGCGCGTTCGTGGTCGACGCGCGCCCCGAAGCCGCGGATCACGCCGTCCTCGATGAGCCGGTTGATCCGCGCGTAGGCGTTGGCGCGGGACACATGGACCCGTTCGGCCACGGAGCGTATCGAGGCGCGGCCGTCCGCCTGGAGCATCTGCAGGATGTCCTGATCGATGGCGTCGAGCGGACGGGCGGGTGGCGGGACGGGGCCGGCCTCCGGCGGCTCGGCCATTTGTTCAGGTGCCATGTCCCCCCGCCTCCCTACCATGGACGTACTGCGTCCATCTCAGGCTGTGCAGAACCGTTTGTCCACAGCCTGGCGGTGCCTGTAGCCAAAATGTGCCGACGACCGAACAATCGGTAGGTGAGGCGCCTCACACCCGTGCAGCGCCCAAGCCGCTCCCACGAGGAGGTGCCGTCATGACGGTCATGGAGCAGCGAGGCGCTTACCGGCCCACGCCGCCGCCCGCCTGGCAGCCCCGCACCGACCCCGCGCCGCTGCTGCCCGACGCGCTGCCCCACCGCGTCCTCGGCACCGAAGCCGCCGCGCAGGTCGACCCGGGCCTGCTGCGCCGCCTGTACGCGGAACTGGTGCGCGGCCGTCGCTACAACGCGCAGGCCACCGCCCTCACCAAGCAGGGCCGCCTCGCCGTCTACCCCTCCAGCACCGGCCAGGAGGCCTGCGAGGTCGCCGCCGCACTCGTCCTGGAGGAGCGCGACTGGCTCTTCCCGAGCTACCGCGACACCCTCGCCGCCGTCGCCCGCGGCCTCGACCCCGTCCAGGCCCTCACCCTCCTGCGCGGCGACTGGCACACCGGCTACGACCCCCACGAGCACCGCATCGCACCCCTGTGCACCCCCCTCGCCACCCAGCTCCCGCACGCCGTGGGCCTCGCGCACGCCGCCCGCCTCAAGGGCGACGACGTGGTCGCGCTCGCCCTGGTCGGCGACGGCGGCACCAGCGAGGGCGACTTCCACGAGGCGCTGAACTTCGCGGCGGTCTGGCAGGCCCCGGTCGTCTTCCTCGTCCAGAACAACGGCTTCGCCATCTCCGTCCCGCTCGCCAAGCAGACCGCCGCTCCCTCCCTGGCCCACAAGGCCGTCGGTTACGGAATGCCCGGCCGGCTGGTCGACGGCAACGACGCGGCGGCCGTGCACGAGGTCCTGAGCGACGCCGTGCGCCACGCGCGCGCGGGAGGCGGTCCGACGCTGGTCGAGGCCGTGACGTACCGCATGGAGGCCCACACGAACGCCGACGACGCCACCCGCTACCGCGGCGACTCCGAGGTCGAGACCTGGCGGGCGCACGACCCGATCGCCCTCCTGGAACACGAGTTGACCGAGCGAGGCCTGCTAGACGACGACGGCATACGGGAGGCCCGCGAGGCCGCCGAGACCATGGCCGCCGACCTGCGCGCCCGCATGAACCAGGACCCGGTGCTCGACCCCATGGACCTCTTCGCCCACGTGTACGCCGAGCCCACACCTCAACTGCGTGAGCAGGAGGCGCAGTTGCGCGCCGAGCTCGCGGCCGAGGCCGAGACGGAGGGTACGGCCCGATGACCACTGTCGCGCTCAAACCCGCCACCATGGCGCAGGCCCTCACGCGCGGGCTCCGCGACGCCATGGCCGCCGACCCGACCGTCCACGTCATGGGCGAGGACGTCGGCACCCTGGGCGGCGTCTTCCGTGTCACCGACGGGCTCGCCAAGGAGTTCGGCGAGGATCGCTGCACCGACACCCCGCTCGCCGAGGCGGGCATCCTGGGGACGGCCGTCGGCATGGCCATGTACGGGCTCAGGCCGGTCGTGGAGATGCAGTTCGACGCGTTCGCCTACCCGGCGTTCGAGCAGTTGATCTCCCACGTGGCACGGATGCGCAACCGCACCCGCGGCGCCATGCCGCTCCCGATCACCATCCGTGTCCCGTACGGCGGCGGCATCGGCGGCGTCGAGCACCACAGCGACTCCTCCGAGGCGTACTACATGGCGACCCCCGGGCTCCATGTCGTCACCCCCGCGACCGTCGCCGACGCCTACGGGCTGCTGCGCGCCGCCATCGCCTCCGACGACCCGGTCGTCTTCCTGGAGCCCAAGCGCCTGTACTGGTCCAAGGACTCCTGGAACCCCGACGAGCCACCGGCCGTTGAACCGATAGGCCGCGCGGTGGTGCGACGCCCGGGCCGCAGCGCCACGCTCATCACGTACGGGCCGTCCGTGCCCGTCTGCCTGGAGGCGGCCGAGGCGGCACGGGCCGAGGGCTGGGACCTCGAAGTCGTCGACCTGCGCTCGCTCGTGCCCTTCGACGACGAGACCGTGGCGGCATCGGTACGGCGGACCGGACGCGCGGTCGTCGTGCACGAGGCCGGCGGTTACGGCGGCCCGGGCGGCGAGATCGCGGCCCGCGTCACCGAGCGCTGCTTCCACCACCTGGAGGCGCCGGTGCTGCGCGTCGCCGGTTTCGACATCCCGTATCCGCCGCCGATGCTGGAGCGGCACCACCTGCCCGGCGTCGACCGGATCCTGGACGCCGTGGGGCGTCTGCAATGGGAGGCGGACAGCTGATGGCCCAGGTGCTCGAGTTCAAGCTCCCCGACCTCGGTGAGGGACTCACCGAGGCGGAGATCGTCCGCTGGCTGGTGGAGGTCGGCGACGTCGTAGCCGTCGACCAGCCCGTCGTCGAGGTCGAGACGGCAAAGGCGATGGTCGAGGTCCCCTGCCCCTACGGAGGCGTGGTCACCGCACGCTTCGGCGAGGAGGGCACGGAACTGCCCGTGGGCTCCCCCCTGTTGACCGTCGCGGTCGGCGCGCCGTCCTCCGGCGAAGAGACCGAGGGCTCCGGCAACGTGCTGGTGGGGTACGGCACCGGGGCGCCACCGGCGCGACGCAGAAGGGTACGGCCGCCCGCCGGGGCAACCACTCCGCCCGGGGCGCACGCGCAGACCCGGCCCGCGCACCACTCCGCCGCCGACAACCACCCGGGTGCCCCGGCGCGGGAGCCCAGGCCGGCCCATGAGCACATCGCGACGACGAGCCGCGTCGACGGCCCCGTGCCGGTGATCTCCCCGCTCGTCCGCAGGCTCGCCCGGGAAAACGGCCTGGACCTGCGGACCCTGGTTGGCTCCGGCCCCGACGGGCTGATCCTGCGGTCGGACGTGGAGCACGCGTTGCGCTCGGCCGGCACCCCGGTCCCGGAGCCGGAAACCCCGCTCGCCCCGCGCACCTCCGAATCCGCCCCTGTGGGCCTGGCGCCTGCCACGGCCGGCACCCGCATCCCCCTTCGTGGCATCCGCGGCACGGTCGCCGACAAACTCTCCCGCAGCCGTCGAGAGATCCCCGACGCGACCTGCTGGGTGGACGCCGACGCGACGGAACTCCTGCACGCGCGCAGGGCGATGAACGCCACCGGCGGCCTCAAGATCTCCCTGCTGGCTCTGCTCGCCCGCATCTGCACCGCCGCACTGGCCCGCTACCCGGAGCTCAACTCGACGGTCGACACGGAAGCCCGCGAGATCGTCCGCCTCGACCACGTCCACCTGGGTTTCGCGGCACAGACCGAGCGTGGTCTCGTCGTCCCCGTCGTCCGGGACGCGCACACGCGCGACGCGGAATCGCTGAGCGCGGAGTTCGCCCGGCTGACCGAGGCCGCACGCACCGGCACGCTGACGCCCGCGGACCTCACGGGCGGCACCTTCACGTTGAACAACTACGGGGTGTTCGGCGTCGACGGCTCCACGCCGATCATCAACCACCCCGAGGCAGCCATGCTCGGCGTCGGCCGGATCGTCCCCAAGCCCTGGGTGTACGAGGGCGAGCTGGCCGTGCGCCAGGTCGTCCAGCTCTCGCTCACCTTCGACCACCGGGTGTGCGACGGCGGCACGGCGGGCGGCTTCCTGCGGTATGTGGCGGACTGCGTCGAACAGCCGGCGGTGCTCCTGCGTTCCCTGTGATCGCGGCGGCACGCATACTCGGGGGATGACCGCGTCCGAGCCACCGGGGACCCCCGGCCCCGCCGCCCCGTACGACGCCGTCGTCCTCGCGGGCGGGGGATCTCCAGGCGTACGCCGTTGAGCAGCAGCCGTGCCCGCTTGGTGTCCAC
>NZ_JBEYFS010000134.1:0-32334 GCF_040634475.1 Streptomyces sp. NPDC007095 | reverse complement strand
GGGGGGGGCCCTTCTCGGGGGCGGGCCCCCCGCGGGCCGCGGCGGGGTCGGCGGTGGCGGCGGCGGCCGAGCTCGCCGCGGCGCGCCCCGTCCGGGCCGCGGCCGACGAGGCGGCGGCCGAGGCGGCCCTCGTGCGCGACGAGCGCCAGGACGCCGCCCAGCGCGCCCGGCGTGCGGCCGACGCGCTCGCCGGACTCGCCTTCCGCCTGCGCGAACGGGCCGGCTGGCAGGTCAAGGTGCGCGAACTCGCCGACGAGGCCACCGAGTCGGAGGCCCGCGCCCAGGTCTGCCTGGAGCGCGCCCGCGCCGCCGACGAGGACCGTCGCGCCGCCCAGCGCGCCGCCGACGACGCCCGCCGCACGGCCCGCGCGCTGCGCGCCGAGCGCGCCGAGATCGCGGGCGCCCCCGACGACGTACCGGAGGACCCGTCGGAGAAGGCGAAGTCCTCGCTGCCCGCCCTGCGCGAGGCCTACCGGGCCGCGTCACAGCTGTACGAGAAGGTCGGCGTCGGCGCCGATCTGCGCGCCGAGCAGTCCCGCGCCGAGAGCGACGAAACCGCGGCCCTGGCAGAGCTGGACCGGCTCAGCAACAAGGTGCGCACGCGCGCCGCACAGCTCTTGGAGTCGCCGGACGGGTCCGACGGGCCGTCCCGGCAGGCCGCCGCCGCCCGCGCCGAGGAGCTCGTGCAGCTCCTGGAGACCCGCATGTCCACCGCGAGCGAGCAGCTCGGGCGGCTGCGCGGCGAGGCCGAGCGGCACGCGCCCGAGGACGGCGAGGCCCACACCGAGCTGTCGCAGGAGCTGATCCCGCGCGACGCCGAGCACGCGCAGTCGCTGCTGCGCACGGCCACCGGTGAACTCGCCTCCCGCGCCGAGGCACTCGGCCAGGCGCGCGAGGCGCACGCCGAGCTGCTCGACGCGCACCGCGCCGCCGAGGACGCGGCCGGCGGCTTCGACGAGACGGCCGCCCTGCTCAGGGACCTGCTGCGGGAGCACTCCGACGAGGAGCAGGAGGAGCCCGAGCCCTACCCCGGCACCCTCGAAGAGGCCCGGCACTCCGCCGCCGAGACCCGCCGCTCCCTGCGCGGCTGCGCCGCCGACCTCTCCGCGGCCGAAGGCGCCGTGCGCGAGGCGAGCGACATCCTCGTACGGCATGCCAACTCCAACCGGTACGAGCAGGTGCGCACCCCTGCCCGGCAGCAGATCCGTGAGCTGCCCGCGTCCGCGCTGCCCGAACACGCCCAGAAGTGGGCGGACGCCTTCGCGCCCCGACTGCGGGTGCTGACCGACGAGTTGGCGCAGCTGGAGCGCAACCGGGACTCGATCGTGGACCGGCTTCGGGGGCTGGTGGAGTCGTCGCTCGCCACCCTGCGGTCCGCGCAGCGGCTGTCCCGGCTGCCGGAGGGGCTCGGCGAGTGGTCCGGGCAGGAGTTCCTGCGCATCCGTTTCGAGGAGCCCGATCAGGCCACGCTCGCCGAGCGGCTCGGCGAGGTCGTCGACGAGGCCACCCGCGCGGCGGTCAAGAAGAACTCCGACATGCGGCGCGACGGCATGTCACTCCTGCTGCGCGGAGTCAGCGCCGCCCTCGAGCCGAAGGGCGTCGCCGTCGAGATCCTCAAGCCGGATGCCGTACTGCGCGCCGAGCGCGTCCCCGTCGGGCAGATGGGCGACGTCTTCTCCGGCGGTCAGCTGCTCACCGCGGCCATCGCGCTGTACTGCACGATGGCCGCGCTGCGCAGCAACGACCGGGGCCGCGACAAGCACCGGCACGCCGGCACGCTCTTCCTCGACAACCCCATCGGACGCGCCAACGCGACCTATCTCCTGGAGCTGCAGAGGGCCGTCTCGGACGCGCTCGGCGTCCAACTCCTCTACACCACAGGCCTGTTCGACACGACCGCGCTCGCCGAGTTCCCCCTCGTCATCCGCCTGCGCAACGACGCCGACCTGCGCGCCGGGCTGAAGTACATCAGCGTGGAGGAACACCTCCGGCCGGGACTGCCGCGTGAGGCTCCCGCCGGGGAAGCCGTGCATACGGAGATCACGGCGACGCGGATGTTCAAGCGCCCGGCGCCTCAGGGGGCCTAGGCCCTGTCCTCCTTCAAAAGGTCCGCGCACTTCTCGCCGATCATCATGGTCGTGATGCAGGGGTTGACGGAGATGAGATCCGGCATCACCGAACCGTCCGCGACCCGCAGCCCCTCGACCCCCTTGACCCGCAGCCGCGCGTCGAGCGGGGCCGAGGAGTTGTCGTCCGCGCCCATCTTCACGGTGCAGGACGGGTGGTAGACGGTGTTGTGGGTCTTGTGGATGTAGTCGAGCAACTCGTCGTCCGTCCGGACGTCCGGCCCGGGGGCCAGCTCCGCGCCCGCCCAGCCGCTCAGCGCGGGCTGCGACGCGATCTTCCGGGCCAGCTTCAGCCCGTACGTCATCACGCGCACGTCGTGCTCGTGTGTGAAGTACCGCGGATCGACCATCGGCTTGTCCCGGTAGTCCCGGGTGCGCAGTCGCACCGTGCCGCGTGACTTCGCGCGCGTGACGTTCGGCGTGAGGCAGAACGCGTTCTCGGACGTCGGGAACCAGCACGCACCACAGCATCGCCTTGCCGGCCGTCGGGCCGAGCACGTCGAGGACGATGTACTACAGACCGTCCGTGGAGAGCTTGTCGCGCTTCAGGCTGGAGACGCTCATCAGCGCGAGCAGCAGCACGAGCGGGCCGGCCGACGTGCCTGCCCGCACGCCGCCCCGTCCGCACCCACCGCGTCACCGTCGACGACGGAATCATCCACGTCCACCTGGCCGCGGAGGAGGGCACCGCCGCATGAACGCCCTGACCGGCTGCGCCGAAGAGCGCGCCTCATGAGGACCGTGACCGTCGTCGGTGCCTCGCTCTCCGGGCTGTACGCCGCCCGGGAACTCCGGGCCCAGGGGTTCGACGGCCGCCTGGTGATCGTCGGGGACGAGCCCCACCACCCGTACGACCGCCCGCCCCTCTCCAAGGACTTCCTCACCGGCCGCGCCGACGAGACTCAACTCGCCCTCACCGACGCCGAGGAGAGCGCCGAACTCGACGCCGAGTGGCTGCTCGGCGTACGCGCCCGCGGCCTCGACGCCCGAGGGCGCACCGTCCTCCTCGACGACGGCCGCGCCGTCTCCACGGACGGCGTGATCATCGCGACCGGCGCCTCGGCCCGCCGGCTCCCTGGGGACGGCCTTGCCGGCGTGCACACCCCGCGCACCCTCGACGACGCCCGCGCCCTGCGCGCGGAGCTCTCCCGGGGCCCGCGCAGTGTTGTCGTCATCGGCGGCGGCTTCATCGGCGCCGAGACCGCCTCCTCCTGTGCCGGACTCGGCTACGACGTCACCCTCGTCGAGGCCGCACCCCTGCCCTTCGTTCCCCAACTCGGCGCCGAGACCGCCTCCTCCTGTGCCGGACTCGGCTACGACGTCACCCTCGTCGAGGCCGCACCCCTGCCCTTCGATCCCCAACTCGGCCCCGAGATGGCCGCCGTGTGCGCCGCCCTGCATCGCCACGGCGGTGCAGGCCTCGTGACCGGAATCGGTGTCGCCGGCCTGCGGGGGAGCGGCACCGTCACGGGTGTGGAGCTCTCCGACGGCCGGATCCTGCCCGCCGACGTCGTGATCGTGGGCATCGGCGCCGCCCCCAACACCGGCTGGCTCGCCGGTTCGACACTCGCTCTGCACGATGGCGTGCTGTGTGACGACGGTTGCGTGACCGCACTGCCGCAGGTGGTCGCCGTCGGCGACGTCGCCCGCGTCGGAGGCGCCCGCGCCGAGCACTGGACCTCCGCCACCGAACAACCCCGCGTCGCGGTACACAACTTGCTCGCCGGGCGCACCGTCGAGACCGCACGGTCCCTGCCCTGCTTCTGGTCCGATCAGTACGGCGCACGGATCCAGTTCGCGGGGCGCTGGCACGCGGCGGACACCGTCCGCATCACCGAGGGCGCGCTCGACGACGGCGCACCGGCCGAAGGCGGCCTCCTCGCCCTGTACGAGCGCGACGGCCGCACCACAGCCGTGCTCTCCATCGACCGCCCTCGTCCGTTCATGAAGGTACGCCGTGAACTGGCGCGCAGCGGGGACCCGGTGGAGCCGGCGGGCGCCGGGGCAAGCTGACGGCCCGTGGGCGGACCGACGGACGGGGTCCACCGGGACCACCAGGTCCACGGAGTCCGTGGAGTACGCTCCTTGGCCGTGCCGCGGGCAGCCGTGAGCCAGGCTCAGTCACGAGCCGGGCTCAGCTGCGAACCGTGCCGTACTCAGCCGCCAGCCGTACTCAGGGGTGCGACAACTGCCCGGTGCCGCCCTGCCGCCGTATTCGCTTCTGAGCGCGCTCCGTCGCGCGTGCCTGCCGTCGGGCCCGGCGCCGCTCGCGCCGCAGGGTCCGTGCGGTGCTGCTCGGTTCGGACACCACGCCGTTGCGCTGGTTCCACACCTGGCGGGTGACCCAGACGTCGAGGGCGGCCCAGGTGGCCACCACCGTGCTGGCCACGCTGCTCAGGACCATCGGGAAGGCGAGCCAGGACTCCGCCACCGTGGACAGGAAGGCGATCACGGCCTGGATCAGGGTGACCGCGATGATCAGCACCGCACGCACGGCCGCCGTACGCACCGGATCGGGCAGCCGTCGCCGACGCGCGGGCTCCTCGATCCACAACGGCCGGTAGTACGTCTGCTCTTCGTATCCGTCCGCGTGCCCGACGGCTGCTCGAGCCTGCCCGTCGGCGCGCCGCTGACTGGCGGCAACGCCCCCCGCCCGCTCATACCCACCGGCGGTCGTGTCCCGCCCGCCCGTCGGCTCGGGGCCGCCCTCGGCGACGGCCCGGGCGCTCATGTGCTCGCTTCCGTCTCCGGCACTCGCCCGCTCGTTCTTCCGGTCGCGTTCCTCCCGGGCCACGCTCGGCCTGCTCGCCCGATCGCGCCCGTCCGCCGGTATGTCGCGATCCGATGTCCGCGTGGCCGATCGCACCGCCACAGGCGCCGCAGTACCCACGCCTGGCGTCCCGCCCCGCTCCGCCGTGCCCATCAACTTGTCACTCCCCACCGCCCAGCAGACCCTCGCACGGGTGTCATACGACACCTGCTCCCCAGTGGCTGCCCGGCTTGCGCTGTTTTACGCCGCCTGGACGCGGCATGCGGCCCCTGTGGCCGATTCCGCCCCCAATTCCCATAGAGAAGGACGAACAATGTGCCCCGAAGATTCCCAATCAGCGAAAAATTCCGGCCAACTGACCAAGTACACCAGCCCGATGAGCTTCGGCTCGCCATGCCGGATTCAGGGCGGCAATCTCCCCCAATGAACGGACAACTGCCCATCTCCGGTTCCCTCAAGAGCCCGGGTTCCGCCCTCTTCACGCCGGGCGGCGGCCCGGACACGTCTTCGAGTTACCTGTGCGTCAGTAGTAGGCTCACGCCGTTTGTTGACGCACAGGTGTGCCCCCCGGGCCGGAGGGGGTCGAGCTGGGGGAGGCCATGCGCTTTCGCGGGAAGTCCATCCGCCGGAAGATCGTGGCGCTGCTCCTCGTGCCGCTCCTCTCCCTGACGGGGATCTGGGCCTTCGCGACGGTACTCACCGGCCGCGCGGCCAACCAGCTGTTCAACGTGTCGGACGTCGTCGAGAAGGTCGGCTACCCGACCGAGGACACCGTCAGCGTTCTCCAGCAGGAACGCCGCCAGACACTCGTCTATCTCGCCGATCCCCGCGCCTCCGACGCGCTGGCGGCGCTGAAACGCAGTCGCACCGCGACCGATCGGGCCGTGGCGAAGGTCCGCAAGAACGCCAAGGACGAAGACGTACGGGAAGAGATGAACGGGGGCACCTCACAGCGCCTCGCCACCATCCTGGACGCCCTCGACGGCGTCGACTCGCTGCGCCGCAGCGTCGAGGAGGGCACCGTCAACCGGGCCCAGGCCCTCGACCTCTACAACCGTCTCGTCGACCCCTGTTACACACTGCTTGCCAACCTCCACGTCGTGGACAACGTGGAGATGGACAAGCAGGGCCGCGCCCTTGTCAACGTCGCCAACGCCCGCGAACTGCTCTCCCGCGAGGACGCCCTCCTCGGTTCCGCGCTGGTCGCGGGCCGCGTCACCCGCGACGACATCCGCGACATCTCCGATCTCATCGCGCAACGCACCCTGCTGTACAACATCAGCCTGCCGCTGCTGCCCTCCTTGGAACGCGGCCGCTTCGAGCGCTACTGGTCGAACGCCGACACGGCTCCCCTGCGCGTGGCGGAGCAGGCTGTCGTCACCTCCCCGGCCGGATCCCCGCACGGTGTCACCGCGCAGAGCTGGGACCGGGCGGCCGGACACGTGCTCAACGAACTCGCCGACCTCGACGACAAGGCCGGCGACCGCTACCAGGGTCGCGTGCGCCCCGTGGCCACGGGTGTCATCGTCAAGGCGGTCGTCGCGGGTGTCCTCGGACTCATCGCCCTGCTGGCCTCGCTCGTCATGTCCGTACGCATCGGCCGGAGCCTCATCCGCGACCTGCGCCGGCTGCGCCTGGAGGCCCACGAGGCGTCCGGCGTGCGGCTCCCCAGCGTCATGCGCCGCCTCTCCGGCGGCGAACAGGTCGACGTCGAGACCGAAGTGCCCCGCCTGGAGTACGACAAGAACGAGATCGGCGAGGTCGGCCAGGCCCTCAACACCCTTCAGCGCGCGGCCGTCGAGGCCGCCGTCAAACAGTCCGAACTGCGGGACGGCGTCTCCGAGGTCTTCGTCAACCTCGCCCGCCGCAGCCAGGTCTTGCTGCACAAGCAGCTCACCCTCCTCGACACCATGGAACGCAGGACCGAGGACACCGACGAACTCGCCGACCTGTTCCGCCTCGACCACCTGACCACACGTATGCGCCGGCATGCGGAGGGCCTGGTCATCCTGTCCGGCGCGGCCCCGTCCCGACAGTGGCGCAAGCCCGTCCAGCTCATGGACATCGTCCGCGCCGCCGTCGCCGAGGTCGAGGACTACGAGCGCATCGAGGTACGCCGACTGCCCCGCGTCGCCGTCACCGGGCCCGCGGTCGCCGACCTCACGCACCTGGTGGCCGAACTCCTGGAGAACGCCACGGTGTTCTCGCCCCCGCACACGGCCGTGCAGGTCGTCGGCGAACGCGTCGCCAACGGTTTCACTCTGGAGATCCACGACCGCGGTCTGGGCATGGCGGCCGAAGCGCTCCTCGACGCCAACCTACGGCTCGCCGAGACCCCCGAGTTCGAACTGTCCGACACCGACCGGCTCGGTCTCTTCGTGGTCAGCCGGCTCGCGCAGCGGCAGAACGTCCGTGTCTCCCTCCAGCCTTCCCCGTACGGCGGCACCACCGCCGTGGTGTTCATTCCCGACGCGCTGCTCACCGACGACGTCCCGGACACCAACGGCATCGGCTTCCGTCTCGACCGAGCGCTGCCCTCGAAGGAGGGCAAGATCGAGGATGACCGCAAGGCGGCGCTCTCCGACGTACCGGTGCGCCTGCCCGGCCTGCCTGCCGCGATCCTGGATGGGCCGGTCGAGCTTGAGGCGCCGGTTGATCTGGACGCACTCGGCGGTTTCGCGGGCGCCCTGGACGACGAGGACGCCGAGCAGGGCGGTCTGTTCAGACCGCGCCGCTCCATAGCGGGTGTCCCGGTCGAGCAGCACCGGCCCCACCAGCAGCCCCGCGCAGGCGGCTCGGAGACAGCCCGCTCCGGCGACGACGACCACGCGGGCGCCCCGGTCCCCCTGCCGCGCCGCAGAACTCCCAAGCTGGTCAGCTCGCACGGTCGTCCCGTGACCCGGAGGCCCCGGCGCGGCGAGGCGGGCGAGGAGCCCGCCGAGGCGCTGAAGCCGGTGGCGAGCCTCGAACCGGTCCTCGAGCCGGTGGAGAGGCAAAGCGGGGCGGAGAGGGCGAGCGCACAGTCCTCGGCCGCCCGGCGTACCGACCGCACCGAGACCTCCGGGCGCCGCAACGGCGAACGCCCCGAGACTCCGGGCCCTCGCTCCGAGGCGTCCGGCTTCCGAGAGGCCCCCGCTCTCCCCCGGCGCACCCGCTCCGCCGGCTCGCCGTCGGGCAGGGCCGGGACCACCCCGGGCTCCGCCGCCGCGACGCAAGGGGCAGAATCGGGTGCGAGCCCGCTGCCCCGCCGTGTCCGACAGGCCAATCTGGCCCCGCAGTTGAAGGACGGACCCGAACGGCGCGCCGAGCGCGACAAGGCCCGCACCCCGAAGGGGCCGGATTTCGCCGATCGCGACGCCGACGAGGTACGCAGCCGGATGGCCTCGCTCCAGCGGGGCTGGCAGCGGGGCCGCGACGAGAACGCCGCGGGCGACGGGGCCCAGGGCGGCACAGCACCAGGAACGACGAAGGGGGACGGTCGATGACCGCACCGAAGGCCACAGGGCCCACCGCGACCAGCAAGACGTCGGGAGAGCTGAACTGGCTGCTCGACGACCTGGTGGACCGCGTGGCCAGCATCAGCAAGGCGATCGTGCTCTCCGGCGACGGCCTTGCCACCGGAGCCTCCAAGGATCTGACCCGGGAGGACAGCGAGCACCTGGCCGCCGTCGCCTCCGGCTTCCACAGCCTCGCAAAGGGCGTCGGCCGCCACTTCGAGGCGGGCGGTGTCCGGCAGACCGTGGTCGAGCTCGAAGAAGCCTTCCTCTTCGTCACGGCCGCCGGGGACGGCAGCTGCCTCGCCGTTCTCTCGGACGCCGACTCCGACGTCGGGCAGGTCGCCTACGAAATGACGCTCCTGGTGAAGCGGGTCGGCGCACATCTGGCCGCCGCTCCGCGCACCGATCTGCCCTCGGGCGGGTAGTGAGATGGCATGAGCGGAGACGGTCAGGGAAAACGCCACTGGTTCGACGACGACGCCGGACCGGTGGTCCGTCCTTATGCCATGACACGCGGGCGCACCACCAGTCCGGCCCAGCATCGCCTCGACCTGATCGCGGTGGTCGTCACGGAGCCCCACGCGGACGACCCCGAGGCCGACCATTCGCTGTCCCCGGAACACGTGGACATCGTCGAGCTCTGCCGTGACACCCCCCAGTCGGTCGCCGAACTCGCCGCCGAGCTCGACCTGCCCATCGGAGTGGTCCGGGTCCTCATCGGGGACCTCGTGACCGAGGAAATGGTCCACGTGACACGTCCCGTACCCCCTGCCGAGCTGCCGGACGAGAGTATTCTGCGCGACGTGATCAGCGGCCTCCGGGCGCTCTGAGCTGGGCGGAAGCGGGGAACAGACGTGACAGGCTGGCAGTTCTGGGTCGACCGAGGCGGCACCTTCACCGACATCGTCGCGCGACGCCCGGACGGCCGCCTGCTCACGCACAAAATGCTGTCGGAGAACCGGGCGAGGTACGCCGACGCGGCGGTGGCGGGTGTCCGTGAACTCCTCGGCAGCGGCCAGGACACCCACGGCGCGCGGATCGACGCCGTCCGCATGGGAACCACCGTCGCCACCAACGCCCTCCTGGAACGCAAGGGAGAGCGCACCCTCCTCGTCATCACCCGAGGCTTCCGCGACGCCCTGCACATCGCCTACCAGAACCGCCCCCACATCTTCGCCCGCGCGATCGAACTGCCCGAGCTGCTGTACGAACGCGTGGTCGAGGTCGACGAGCGGATCGCCGCCGACGGCACGGTCCTGCGAGCCCCCGACCTGGACGACCTCGCCGGGCCCCTCCAGGAGGCGTACGACTCCGGGATCCGGGCCGTCGCCGTCGTCTGCATGCACAGTCACCTCCACCCGGCCCATGAAGAGGCCGTCGGCGAGCTGGCGGCACACACCGGCTTCCCGCAGATCTCGCTCTCCAGCGAGGTCAGCCCGCTGATGAAGCTCATCCCGCGCGGTGACACGGCCGTCGTGGACGCCTACCTGTCGCCTGTGCTGCGCCGCTACGTCCAGCACGTCGCCGAAGAGCTCCAGGGCGTGCGATTGATGTTCATGCAGTCCAATGGAGGCCTCGCCGAAGCGGGTCAGTTCCGCGGCAAGGACGCCATCCTGTCCGGCCCGGCGGGCGGCATCGTCGGCATGGCCCGCATGTCGCAGCTCGCCGGCTTCGACCGTGTCATCGGCTTCGACATGGGCGGCACCTCCACGGACGTCTCTCACTTCGCGGGCGAGTACGAGCGGGTCTTCACCACCCGGATCGCCGGGGTCCGGCTGCGGGCGCCCATGCTGGACATCCACACCGTCGCCGCGGGCGGCGGCTCGGTGCTCCACTTCGACGGCTCCCGCTACCGGGTGGGCCCCGACTCGGCCGGCGCCGACCCCGGCCCCGCCTGCTACCGCGGTGGCGGCCCACTCACCGTCACGGACGCCAACGTCGCACTCGGCCGCATCCAACCCACCCACTTCCCCGAACTGTTCGGCCCCGACGGCGACCAGCCCCTCGATGACACACTCGTCCGCGACCGGTTCGCCGCCCTCGCGCACGAGATCCGTGAGAAGACTGGCGACGACCGCACCCCGGAGCAGGTGGCGGAGGGTTACCTGCAGATCGCCGTGGCCAACATCGCCAACGCGGTCAAGCGGATCTCGGTCCAGAAGGGCCACGACGTCACCCGGTACGCGCTCACCACCTTCGGCGGCGCGGGCGGCCAGCACGCGTGCATGGTCGCCGACTCGCTCGGCATCCGCACCGTCCTCGTCCCGCCCATGGCCGGCGTCCTGTCCGCCCTCGGCATCGGACTCGCCGACACGACGGCCATGCGCGAGCAGTCCGTGGAGGCACCCCTTGAGGCCTCCGCGATGCCCGGCATCCTCAAGACCGCTGACGACCTGGAGGGCGCCACCCGCGCCGAACTCCTCGCCGAGGACGTGCCCGAGGACCGCATCCGCGTCACCCGCCGCGCCCAACTCCGCTACGACGGAACGGACACGACGCTCACCGTCGAGCTCACCGAGCCCGACACCATGACCCACGCCTTCGAAGAACGCCATCGCGCCACCTACTCCTTCACCCTCGACCGTCCGGTCGTCGTGGAAGCCCTCTCCGTAGAAGCCACCGGACTCACCGACCCCCCCGATCTCTCCGCCCTCGCCACCCCTTCGTCCACCCGAGGCGCGACGGAGACGGTCAGCCTCCACACGGGTGGCGCCTGGCGCGACGTACCCCTGCACCGCCGCGAGGAACTGCCCCCCGGTGAAACAGTCACCGGCCCCGCGATCATCACTGAGGCCAGCGCGACGACCGTCGTCGACGACGGCTGGCGGGCCGCGACGACCGACGACGGGCATCTGGTCATGGAACGCGTGGCGGTTACGCAGAGTTCCGATCTCGGCACAGAAGCGGACCCGGTTCTCCTCGAGGTCTTCAACAACCTCTTCATGTCCATCGCCGAACAGATGGGTGCCCGTCTGGAGTCCACGGCCCAGTCGGTCAACATCAAAGAACGCCTGGACTTCTCCTGCGCGCTCTTCGACCCCGACGGCAGCCTTGTCGCCAACGCCCCTCACATCCCCGTCCACTTGGGCTCGATGGGCACCAGCGTGCAGGAAGTCATCCGGCGACGCGGCGACAGCATGCGCCCGGGTGACACGTACGCGGTCAACGACCCGTACCACGGAGGCACCCACCTCCCCGACGTCACCGTGATCACCCCGGTCTTCGACACGGAGGGTGAGCACATCCTGTTCTACGTCGCCTCGCGCGGACACCACGCCGAGATCGGCGGCATCGCCCCGGGCTCCATGCCCGCGAACAGCCGCACCATCGAGGAAGAGGGCGTCCTCTTCGACAACTGGCTGCTCGCCGAGAACGGCCGCTTCCGAGAGGCCGAGACCCTTCGCCTGCTCACCGAGGCGCCCTACCCCTCGCGCAATCCGAAGACCAACCTCGCCGACCTGCGTGCCCAGATCGCCGCCAACCAGAAGGGCGTCGACGAGGTCGCCCGCATGATCGACAACTTCGGCCTCGGCGTCGTCCAGGCCTACATGCGGCACGTGCAGGACAACGCAGAGGAAGCCGTACGCCGCGTCATCGACACCCTGGAAGACGGTGAGTTCGCCTACGAGACCGACTCCGGGGCGGTCATCCGCGTCCGGGTCTCCGTAGACCGCGAAAACCGCTCCGCCACTGTCGACTTCACGGGTACGTCCCCGCAGCTCGACACCAACTTCAACGCACCCTTCGCGGTGGTCAACGCCGCCGTCCTGTACGTCTTCCGCACCCTGGTCGCCGACGACATCCCGCTCAACGACGGCTGCCTGCGTCCGCTCGACATCGTCGTGCCGCGTGGCTCGATGCTCGCTCCCGAGGCCCCCGCCGCCGTGGTGGCGGGCAATGTGGAGACCTCTCAGGCGATCACCGGCGCACTGTACGGAGCCCTGCGCGTGCAGGCCGAGGGGTCCGGAACGATGAACAACGTCACCTTCGGCAACGAGCGCTACCAGTACTACGAGACCGTGGCCTCCGGATCCGGCGCGGGCGACGGCTTCCCCGGCGCCTCCGTCGTACAGACCCACATGACCAACTCGCGGCTCACCGACCCCGAGATCCTGGAATGGCGACTGCCGGTGCAGCTCGACGAGTTCGCGGTCCGGCCGGGCAGCGGCGGAGCCGGGCGCTGGATCGGCGGGGACGGTGCCGTGCGTCGCATCCGATTCCATCAGCCCATGACCGTCTCCACACTGTCCCAGCACCGCAGGGTCCCGCCCTACGGCATGGCCGGCGGCGAGCCCGGAGCGCTCGGCGCCAACCGGGTGGAGCGCGCGGACGGCACGGTCACGGAACTTGGCGCAAGTGATACGGCGGACGTCGGACCCGGCGACGTACTTGTCATCGAAACCCCCGGCGGCGGGGGCTACGGCCCACCGTCCCACGACCCCCATCAAGCAGGAGAAGAGATCGATGATCTTCGGGCGTTCTGAGCGCGGCAAGCCCCCGGTCGAGCCCGTCACGCTCAAGATCCTGGTGGCCGGTGGCTTCGGGGTGGGCAAGACGACCCTGGTCGGCGCGGTCAGCGAGATCAAACCGCTGCGCACCGAGGAGGTGCTCACCGAGGCGGGCCGCCCGGTCGACGACACCAGCGGCGTGGAGGGCAAGCACACCACCACCGTCGCCATGGACTTCGGCCGCATCACGCTCCGCGAGGACCTGGTGCTCTACCTCTTCGGGACGCCCGGGCAGGACCGCTTCTGGTTCCTGTGGGACGAGCTCGCCTCGGGCTCCCTGGGCGCCGTCGTACTCGCCGACACACGCCGCCTGGAGGACTGTTTCGCCGCCGTCGACTACTTCGAGCGGCGCTCCATACCGTTCGTGATGGGCGTCAACTGCTTCGAGGGATCGGCCCGGTACCCGGTCGACGAGGTCCGCCAGGCACTCGACCTCGACGACGACGTTCCGGTCGTGCTGTGTGACGCGAGAGACCGGGAGTCGGCCAAGGAGGTGCTCATCGAGGTTGTCCAGCACGCGATGGCGTACGGAGCCGACCGACGCGAACCGGTCACCACCTGACCCGCGGATACGGTTCGAACCGCACATACGGCCCGTACCCCCGCCGACCGGGGTACGGGCCGCCGTCCCGCACGCGCGTGTGGCTCACACGAGACGCACGCGCGCGTGGACCCCTGACTCAGCTGACGTCGTCCTCGTGCCAGCCGAAGCTCTTCTCCACCGCCTTGCGCCAGTTGTGGTACTCACGGTCGCGCACGGAGGCCTCCATGGACGGTGTCCACTCGACGTCCTTCTGCCAGTGCGACTTCAGCTCGTCGAGGTCGTTCCACACACCGGTCGCGAGCCCGGCCGCGTAGGCCGCCCCCAGACATGTCGTCTCGGACACCCGGGGACGGATCACCGGCACGCCAAGGACATCCGCCTGGTGCTGCATCAGCAGATTGTTCTTGGTCATGCCGCCGTCCACCTTCAGGGTGGTGATCTGCACGCCGGAGTCCTGGAACATGGCGTCGACGACCTCACGGGTCTGCCAGCTCGTCGCCTCCAGAACCGCGCGGGCGAGGTGTGCCTTGGTGACGTACCGGGTGAGGCCGGTGACGACACCGCGTGCGTCGGAGCGCCAGTAGGGCGCGAACAGGCCCGAGAACGCGGGCACGATGTACGCGCCGCCGTTGTCGTCGACGCTCGCGGCCAGCGTCTCGATCTCGTCGGCGTTGCGGATGATGCCGAGCTGGTCGCGGAACCACTGCACCAGGGCGCCGGTGATCGCGATCGACCCTTCGAGGCAGTAGACGGGCGCCTCGCCGCCGATCTTGTAGCCCATGGTCGTCAGCAGCCCGTTCTTCGAGGGGACGGGCCGGTTGCCGGTGTTGAGCAGCAGGAAGCTGCCGGTGCCGTACGTGTTCTTGGCGGTGCCCACGTCGTAGCAGGCCTGCCCGAAGACCGCTGCCTGCTGGTCGCCGAGCGCCGAGGCGACGGGGACGCCCGCCAGCTGGCCCACGGCGGTGCCGTACACCTCGGCCGACGACCTGATCTCGGGCAGCACCGCCTCGGGGATGTTCATCGCCGCGAGGATCGACGGGTCCCACTGAAGGGTCTCCAGGTTCATCAGCATGGTGCGCCCGGCGTTGGTGACGTCGGTGACGTGCCGACCGCCGTCCGTGCCGCCGGTCAGGTTCCAGATCAGCCAGGAGTCGATGGTGCCGAAGGCGATCTCGCCGCGCTCGGCACGCGCGCGCAGCCCGGGCACGTTGTCGAGCAGCCAGGCCGCCTTGGGGCCGGAGAAGTAGCTGGCCAGCGGCAGGCCGGTCTGTTCGCGGAAGCGGTCCTGGCCGTCCGTGCCGCCCAGCTGGTTGCAGAGCGCCGAGGTCCGGGTGTCCTGCCAGACGATCGCGTTGTGTACGGGCTTGCCGGTGGCCCGGTCCCACAGGACCGTGGTCTCGCGCTGGTTGGTGATGCCGAGCGCGCTCAACTGGTCGGCGCGCAGACCCGCCTTGGCGATCGCTCCCGCGACGACCGCCTGCACCTTGGACCAGATCTCGGTGGCGTCGTGTTCCACCCAGCCCGGCTTGGGGAAGATCTGGCGGTGCTCGCGCTGGTCGACGGCGACGATCGCGCCGCCCCGGTCGAAGATGATGCAGCGGCTGGAGGTGGTGCCCTGGTCGATTGCGGCGACGTACTTCTCGGCGTTCTCCGTCATGACGTCCCCTTACGTCTTCTTCGTCAGAAGGCTGCGTGAGAAGGCTGCGTTCTCGTCAGAAGGCTGCGTTGTAGATCGCGGCCCCGATGGCGGCACCGGCGATCGGGCCGACCACCGGGATCCAGGAGTAACTCCACTCCGAGGTGCCCTTGTTGGGAATCGGCAGCAATGCGTGAGTGAGGCGCGGTCCCAGGTCACGGGCCGGGTTGATGGCGTACCCGGTGGGGCCGCCCAGCGAGAGTCCGATACCGACCACGAGGAACGCGATGAGCTGGACGGGCAGTCCCGCGTCGCCGATCCCCGCCACGTGTTTGTGGCCGCCGACCATGGCCAGAATGGGCAGCATCAGGCCGACGGTGGCGATGGTCTCGGTGATGAGGTTCTGCACGGGATGGTTGATTTCTGGCCGGGTCGAGAAGATACCCAGCATCTCGATGGCCTTGTCCTCGTCGGCATTCAGGTTGAACTGGCCGAGGTAGAGCAGCCAGCAGAGCACGGCGCCGACGATGGCGCCCGCGAACTGGCCCAGAATGTAGAAGGGCACGTCCTCCCACTTCGTCGAGCCCTCGATGGCGAAACCGATGGTCACGGCCGGGTTGATCTGACCGCCGGACAGCGGCGCCGCGGTGTAGGCACCGGCGAGCACGCCGAAACCCCATCCGAACGCGATGACGACCCAGCCGGCGCCCTGTGCCTTGGACTTGTTGAGGGTGACCGCGGCGCAGACCCCCGTGCCGAACAGAATCAGAATCGCAGTGCCGATCAACTCGCCGACAAAAATGTCGCCGTTGCTCATGGCGGCTCCTAGGCCTCGCCCGGAGCGGTCCGCTCCGGGCCACCGTGCGGGGTGCGTTTCCCATGGCTACTTCAGCCGAAGGCAGGGAGGTCCCGCGCCCCGCCCGGCGTCCGTGACGAGCGTGCCGTCGCAGCGGAATCGCCCGTGGGGGCCGACCTTGGGAACAGGTCGGGAACCCGAGCGGTGCGGTGCCTGAAGACGCCCGAATGCGGCGATGCCGACTGACATCCGGAAGTGTTCACCGGAGCCCAGAGGGCGTCAAGGTCGCCGACGGCAACGGTTGAGGGCCGCGAACGAGCCGGGATCGGGGCGCGGATACGGGCCTGCCCGGGGCACGGATCCCGGGCCGACCGTCCCCTCGTGCTCACCCGGCACAGGGGTCCCGGGCGGCACTGCCGTTGCTCACAAGCCTCCCGGTCCGTCGGTCAACCGGCCTGTGCCCGCTCCGCCCCCGAACCACGCAGCACCTCATGCCCCGGCAGCCCCGCCCGACCCAGCACCCAACTCGCCCCGCTCAGAGCCTTGGCGGCCTGCTTGAGAGGTGCCAGGCAGGCCGCCGCCTGTCGGTGATCGGTCACGCTGCCCGGCGCGCACAGGACCGTGGCCAGCGACAAGGTGACAGGACGTCCGCCCGCCGACCAGGGTGAGTCAAGTACCGCGCCGGCCAGCGGGCCTAGAGTCTCCGGATCCGCGAGCACCAGGAAGTCGTCGCCGCCGATGTGCCCCACACGGGTCGTCCCGGAAGCCGCGTGCTGCAGCGTCCGCCCGACCGCCCGGATCAGTTCGTCGCCCGCCGCGAACCCCGCGCCGTCGTTGACCTGCTTGAAGTGGTCGACATCGAGCCAACTGAGCACGAACGTTTGGCCGTCGGCGATCCGCCGGTCCACCTCGCCGGTGATGGCGTCCGAACCGGGCAGCCTGGTCAGCGGGTTGAGCCCGGCCGCCTCCTCGACCCGACTCTCGGAGAGCGCTCGTACGAGATCGGCCAGGCGTACGACCCCCACGCACCGCCCGTAGTGATCGACGACCGCGACATCGTCCGAGGTACGGTCCCGCTCGCCGTCCGCCACTACGTCGAGGACCTCCCACGCGGTCGCGTCGACGCCGACCGTACGCGGCGGATCACCCAGCTTGGCGGCCGGCCGGTCGGCGTACAGAGCATGGCCGTACGGCCCCGACATCGACAGCAGAAACCGTGACCGGTGCACTGAGCGGACCGGGATCCCGGAGGGGTCCACGAGCAGCACACCGGACACCGCGGGCGATCCGGTGAGCAGCGCCCGCACCAGCCCCGCGGACGCCGTCGCGGGCAGCAGCGCGGCGGGCCGCACGAACTGCCGCACCGACGGACCGGACCGGGGGGCCGCCGCGACGGCGGGGGAGAGGGCCGGAACGTATACGTCCGCGACGGGCAGCCGAGCGGGCGGCGCGAACAGCTCGCCCTGCGCCATCTGCGCCCCCGCCGACACCGCGGCCGCGCACTGCAGCTCCGTCTCGACGCCCTCCACGGACAGCAGCGCGCCCAACTGCTCGCACAGCGTCCGCATCGCCCGGACCGCCGCAGGTCGCGTCAGCAGGGACACATCGAGCTTCACCAGCTCGGGCGCGAGGTCCGTGAGCAGCCGCAAGGGTACGTCGCCGTCGCCCACTCCGTCCGCACAGATCCGGAAACCTTCGCTCCGCACGGTGGACACCGCCTCCAGCAGGGCGTGGTGCGGCACGTGCGTGTACGGCGGACCGATGTCGATCGTCACCTCCCACGGCAGCCGACCAGCCTCGCGCACGGCGTCGCGCAGCGCCGCGAGCCGCCCGAGATCGGCCAGTGTCCCGGCGAAGACATTCACGTGCAGCGGCAGCATGGTCTCCCTGCGGGCCGCTGCGCGGATCGCCAACGCCGCCAGCAGACCGTCGAGTTCGGGGTCGCGGCGGGCCTGTCCCAGGATGTCACCGGATTCGGGACGAGCGAGTATCTCCAGCGCCGCGACCCCTCCGGTCGTCAGGTTGACGACCGGCTGGAAGGCGAAGCGGACAGTATCCGTCCAGGAGGGCACGGGAGCATACTGGCTCCGCCCGCGCACGCCCGGGCGCGATTCACGAGCTGTTCACGCAGCATTCCGAGGTCGTCACACCGAGTACTGACGGCCGCGCGGGCGAGCGTCCGTGGACGGCGATCGTCGCAGCGCACGCCGCCCCTGGACACGGCGCATTCGACCGTCCGCCGACTCAGCGGACGGCGATGACCGACGACCCGTGTCCGAACAGCCCCTGGTTCGCGGTGATTCCCACGCGCGCGCTCGCGACCTGCCGGTCGCCCGCGTCTCCGCGCAGCTGCCATGTCAGCTCGCAGACCTGGGCTATCGCCTGCGCCGGAACGGCCTCTCCGAAGGAGGCCAGTCCGCCGCTGACGTTCACCGGTATGCGCCCGCCCAGCGACGTGGCACCCTGTTGCAGCAGCTTCGAGGCCTCGCCCTCCCCGCACAGCCCCAGGTCCTCGTACCACTGCAATTCCAGGGCCGTGGAGAGGTCGTACACCTCGGCGAGCGAGAGGTCCTCGGGACCGATGCCCGCCTCCTCGTACGCCGCCCGGGCGACCGAGGCCCGGAAGGTGCCGGACGCGGGTTCCACCGCGACGGCGGAGTCCGTGGCGATGTCCGGGAGATCCAGCACGGTGTTGGGGTAGCGCGGTGTCACCGTCGACACCGCGCGGATTCGTACGGGGTCCGCCGCCCCGTGCCGTCGCGCGAAGTCCATGCTCGACAGCACGAGGGCGGCGCCCCCGTCGGACGTCGCGCAGATGTCGAGCAGCCGCAACGGGTCGGCGACGACGGCGGAGCCCGCCACTTCTTCGGCCGTGACCCTCTTGCGGTACCGCGCGTTCGGATTCAGCGCCCCCAGGGCGGCGTTCTTCACCTTGACCTGCGCGAAGTCCTCCAAGGTGTCCCCGTGCACGGCCATCCGCCGCCGCGCGTACAGCCCGAAGTACGTCGGATTCGTCGCTCCGAGGACCCGGAACCGCAGCCAGTCGGGATCGTCCGGCCTGACCCCGCCAGCCGGACGGAAGAATCCCTTGGGCGCCGCGTCGGCGCCGACCACGAGGACCACGTCCGCGAGGCCCGAAAGGATCTGTGCCCGCGCCGTGTTGAGAGCCTGCGCCCCCGACGCGCACGCGGCGTACACACTCGTGACCCGCGCTCCCTGCCAGCCCAGCGCCTTGGCGAACGTCGCTCCCGCCACGTACCCCGGATAGCCGGCGCGCACGGTGTCCGCGCCCACGACCGAGCCGACGTCCCGCCAGTCGATTCCCGCGTCGGCCAGCGCAGCGCGCGCCGCCACGACCCCGTACTCGACGAATCCGCGCCCCCACTTGCCCCACGGGTGCATACCCGCCCCGAGCACCGCCACCTCACCGCTCATCCCGTCACCCCCGTACGCCACATGCCCTTCATGCCGTCACCCCCGTCGGCCGCCAGTGCCACGTGGTCCAGGTCGTCTCCTCGTCCTCGTTCAGCACACCGGGGACGACCTCCACCTCCATGCCCACCGCCAGGTCGGAGACGGTGATCCCGGGAACCGTCTGTCCGAGTACGACGATCCGCTCGGATTCCAGTTCCACAGCGATCAACGCATAGGGTTCCCATGAGAGTTCCGGATCGGTCACATACGGTGACGGAGGCCGGTACCGGCTGTCGGTGTACGACCAGACGCGACCGCGCCGGGACAGCGGTACCTCGGTCAGCTCACCGCCCTGGCACCCCGGATTTCGGCAGAAGGCGTCCTCGCGGGGGAAGAAGACCGAGGCGCACGCGGAGCAGCGCGTGCCGAGGAGACGGAAGTCGTCCCCGTCCCCGGCGAACCATCCGGTGACCACGGGCGTGCGTGTACGCGACAAGACCCCTCCACGGCAATGGATCTGACGGAACGTCAGAAGTGTGCCACGGGCATCGGGAAATGGGCAGCGCGACGGAGAGAACCGTGGAGGCCTCCTGGGCGTCGGAGTACCGGGAGGTGCGGCCGGGGCCCACGGGGGTGGTTCCGGCCGCACCTCCCGTGCCGGCTCCAGGGCCCGTTGGGCAAGCCGGTGGTTCCCTCACCCGGTGGTGCCCGACCGCACGCGATCCCTTCCCTGGCGGATGCCGCACCTGATAGATGCAGGCGACATGACACGACTCTCCACCGCCGTACGCGGTCTGGTGGCCACACTGGCCGCCTTGCTGGCCGTGACCGCCGCCTCCGCCACCGCCCGGGCGACGCCCGAGCCGAAGGCTCCCGAGGACTTCGTTGCCCTGGGATCCGTGGACCCGACGATCATCCAGGAGATGCGCTACCTCACGCCGCACAACTTCGTGGGAGAGCGCATCGACGGCTACCGGCAGCCGATCTGCATCCTGACCCGGCCCGCCGCCGAAGCCCTCCACAAGGCCCAGGTCACACTGCTGCACGAGGGCTACACCCTCAAGGTGTACGACTGCTACCGGCCGCAACGCGCCGTCGACCACTTCGTGCGCTGGGCCGAGGACCTCGACGACCAGGCGATGAAGCCCGAGTTCTACCCACAGGTCGACAAGACCCGTCTGTTCGAGGACGGTTACATCGCCGAGAAGTCCGGACACAGCCGCGGCTCGACGATGGACCTCACGATCGTGCGGCTGCCGGCGAGGCCGACCCGCCCGTACGTCATCGGAGAACCCCTCGTGCCTTGCTACGCGCCCCAGGCCGAGCGCTTCCCGGACAACTCCGTGGACATGGGTACCGGCTTCGACTGCTTCGACACCCTCGCCCACACGCTGGACCCACGCATCCAGGGCGTGCAGCGAGCCAACCGGCTGCTCCTGAAGAGCACCCTCGAAGACCTCGGATTCGTCAACCTCGCCGAGGAGTGGTGGCACTACACGTACAAGCCTGAGCCCTACCCCGACACGTACTTCGATTTCCCCGTGTCCAAGAAGTCACTCACTTCGTCCCCCTGAGCCGGGCCGGTCCGCCTCGTGACGGCGGGGCGGACCGCATCGCGAGACGCACTTCCACAGGCGTCCGGGCCCGCACGTGATGAGGCACCCGAAGACGAGCGAGAAGTGATCGGCTACAGTCCGCGGCGTGTCCGCAACCCCGCACCCACCCGCCGACTTCGCACCGGACTCGCACTGTTCGAGCTGCGGAGCACCCTACGGAGAAGGCAACTCCGGCTGGCCCCGCACTTGCGCCGTCTGTGGCGGCGTGGCCTACCGCAATCCGCTGCCGGTCGCGGTGGCCCTGCAACCCGTGTACGACGACAGGGGCACCGCCCTGGTCGTCATCACCCGGACCATCGCCCCAGCGCGCGGCGGAATCGCGCTGCCCGGAGGGTTCATCGACCACCGGGAGGAATGGCGGCACGCCGTCGCCCGGGAACTCAAGGAGGAGACGGGAATCGACGTGGCGAGCCGCGAGGTGCGGCTCGCCGACGCTATGAGCTCTCCCGCCGGTCACCTGCTGCTCTTCGGACTCCTACCCGAGCGCCCGGCCGCCGAACTGCCACCGTCCGCCGCCACGGACGAGACCGAGGGCTGGCACCTGCTGCGCCGGCCCGCCGAGCTCGCCTTCCCACTGCACACCTTGGCGGCGCGCGCATGGTTCGAGGGACGATACGTCTGAGGGGGTCCCACGGGGTTCTCGGAGGCCGTCATCGCGAACCGAGGCCCCGCACCCGGACCGGATACTCCGGCTTGCCCGGTCCGCCCTCTCCGTCCCGCCGCACGACCACCTGCTGCCCCTCCCAGCGCGTCACATAGCGTTCGAGCTCGGGCTCGTCCCAGCCGTCGCCGCGGTTCGGCACGGCGAGCCCGCCCCCGACCCGCCCGCGCGCCGGAGCCCACGCCTCCAGCTCCAGGCCGCCGTCGACGCCCCGCACGGGCACGACGGCACCCGCGCGCGCCAGCACAGGAATCCGCGACAAGGGGGCATCGAGCAGCACCTGGGCCGGCCCCTCGTACGCCTCCTCGGTGACCGTGTCATACCAGCGCCCCCGGGGCAGCTGCACCGCACGACGGTCGGCCCCGTGGTCCAGCACCGGTGCGACAAGGAGGCAGTCGCCCAGCAAGAAGGCGTCCTCGCAGTCCCTGAGCGCCCGGTCCTCCGGTGCCGCCCACCACAGGGGCCGCACATAGGGTGCGCCGGTGCGGCGCGCCAGCAGCGCCAGCGTCATGAAGTACGGGAGCAGCCGCCGCCGCTCGACGAGCGCCGCGCGCGCGTGCTCCAGTACGTCGTCACCGAACTCCCAGGGCTCCCGGCGACCCGCCCGCAGACTCGCGTGCGTACGGAACAGCGGCAGATACGCGCCGAGCTGGAACCACCGCAGGTACAGCTCGGGAGAAGGGCTGCCGTCGAAACCGCCCACGTCGGGACCCGAGTACGGAACTCCGCACAGCCCGAGCCCCATCACCAGTGACAGCGAGGCCCGCAGCCCGGGCCAGCCCGTGGCCACGTCTCCGGACCAGGTCCCTCCGTAGCGCTGCATTCCGGCCCACCCGGAGCGCGAGAAGAGGAACGGCCGCTCCTGGGGATCCAGCTCGCGCAGGCCCTCGTACGCGGCTCGGGCCATGCCCAGGGCGTACACGTTGTGTGCCTCACGATGGTCGCCGCCGCGTCCCTCCAGGGAGTGCCGAGCCGACCTCGGCAGCGTCGACTCCCCGAACGCCGTGAACGACGTCGGTTCGTTCATGTCGTGCCAGAATCCCGCGAACCCCTGCGCCAGCCGTTCCTGGTAGAGGCCGCCCCACCACTCACGCACACGCGCGTGCGTGAAGTCCGGATAGACCGACTCCCCGGCCCATGCGACTCCCCGCACGAGCCGGCCCGAGGCATCCCGTACGAAGGCGTCCTCGGCGAGACCGCTGTCGTACAACGCGTTGCCCGGCTCGGCCTTGACCGCCGGGTCGACGATCGACACCAGCCGGATGCCGTCGCGGCGCAGTTCCTCGGCGAGCACCGGCAGCTTCGGGAAGCGCTCCCGGTCCACCGTGAACACCTGGTGGGCGTCGTAGTGATCGATGTCCAGGTGGACCGCGTCGAGGGGCAGACCGCGCTCCTGATAGCCCGCGACGATCCGCCGCACCTCCTGCTCGCCGCCGAAGCCCCAGCGCGCGTGATGGTGCCCCAGAGCCCATGCGGGCGGCAGCGCGGGCGCCCCGGTGAGCGAGGCCCAGGCATGCAGCACGCGCGCGGGGGTGCCCACCATCATCCAGCAGCGCAGCGGGCCGCCGTCCATCCGCAGCTCGCACGTTCCCACCCGGTCGTGCCCCGACCCCGCGCCTTCCTCTCCCTCGCGCAGGTTCACCGTGCCGTCCCAGGAGGTGTCGTGGAACACGAGATGCGTGCCCGCGTCGGAGACCACCATCTGCACGGGCATCGTGATGTACAGCGGATCGTCGCCCGGCGCGAAGACGTGCCCGGGATCCGTGTTCCACAGCCGGTACGTCCCGTCGCGCAGCCTGGGACCGGCCGCGCGCCCGCCCAGGCCGAAGAACCGAGCGTCGGCGGCCACTTCTGAGCGCTGCATCCAGCGCGCGCCGCCCCCGTCGACCGGCTCCCACCAACGGGGCGGCAGATCGCGGCGCAGGATCACACCACCAGGGGTTCGCACCTCGACGGCGCCGTGCCGCGAGACGACGACCGTCACCCGTTCGGCCACCACCCGCCAGCCGCCGTCCTTGTCGGGTTCCAGGACGGCCCGCGGGTCCGGCTCCGGGCAACGGCCCGCGAGCGCGTAGGACGGCTCCGGACCGGCCCCGTCCCAGCCCCAGAACACCGCCCCGCTCACGGCGACCATGATCCGCAGCTCGGACCGCGTGAACCGGACGACCCCACCCCCGGGGGTCGGTTCCACCCCCTCCACCGGGCCGGGCACCCGCGCGCGCTCGGCCCCCCGCTGCGGCAACCCAGCGGCGTCGGCACGCCTCCTTCGCCATGCGGCCCGCACGGTACGCAAGCCCTGGGCCGCCCCCGTCGAACCGACCGCCTTCACCGAACGCACCAGGTCACGACCGTCCATGCTGCTCACCCTGCCATTGCCTGCGCCAAATGAGTGAGTCGTTCAACTGCCGTTCACCCGCGGTAGGGGCACATCTTCACGTGGACGACCATCTGCGGCACACCCTGGTGCGGAAGTCGATCACATGGCATCGTCCGTGTCAGCCGCGTGACGCGCACACCCCAGCTCGTGCGCGACCGACGCACACAGTCCGGGAGCCGATTCATGTCCACCGCGAACCCCTCAGCGCTCTGGCAGCCCGACCCAGGGCGCATCACCCAGGCGCAGGTCACGAAGTTCCAGGCCTGGGCGGCCGAGCACCACGGAGCCCCGTCCGACGGCGGCTACCCGGCACTGCACAGCTGGTCGGTACGGGAACTGGACACGTTCTGGAAGGCTGTCACCGAGTGGTTCGACGTACGGTTTTCGACCCCCTACGCGCGCGTGCTCGGTGACCGCTCGATGCCCGGTGCCGAATGGTTCCCCGGGGCGACCCTGAACTACGCCGAGCATGCCCTGCGCGCGGCCGAGACCCGCACGGACGAACCAGCGCTCCTGTACGTCGACGAGACCCACGAGGCGACCCCGGTGAGCTGGTCCGAGCTGCGCCGTCAGGTCGGCTCCCTGGCCGCCGAGCTGCGCGCCCTCGGGGTACGCCCGGGAGACCGCGTCAGCGGCTATCTCCCGAACATTCCGCAGGCCGTGGCCGCACTGCTCGCCACGGCCGCCGTAGGGGCCGTGTGGACGTCCTGTGCCCCCGATTTCGGCGCGCGCAGCGTCCTCGACCGCTTCCAGCAGGTCGAGCCCGTCGTGCTCTTCACGGTCGACGGCTACCGCTACGGCGGCAAGGAGCACGACCGCCGGGACGTGGTCGCCGAGCTGCGCCGCGAACTGCCGACCCTGCGCGCCGTCGTCCACATCCCACTGCTCGGCACCGAAGCCCCCGAAGGCGCCCTGGACTGGTCCGAGCTGACCTCGGCGGACGTGGCGCCCGTCTTCGAAGAGGTCCCTTTCGAGCACCCTTTGTGGGTGCTCTATTCCTCCGGCACGACCGGCCTCCCCAAGGCTATCGTCCAGTCCCAGGGCGGCATCCTCGTCGAGCACCTCAAGCAACTGGGCCTGCACTGCGACCTCGGCCCCGAGGACCGCTTCTTCTGGTACACGTCCACCGGCTGGATGATGTGGAACTTCCTCGTCTCCGGCCTGCTCACGGGTACCACGATCGTCCTCTACGACGGCAGTCCCGGATACCCGGACACGGGCGCCCAGTGGCGGATCGCCGAACGCACGGGAGCGACCCTCTTCGGCACGTCCGCCGCGTATGTGATGGCGTGCCGCAAGGCGGGCGTCCACCCCTCCCAGGAGTTCGACCTCACGCGCGTGCAGTGCGTCGCGACGACCGGCTCGCCCCTGCCACCCGACGGCTTCCGCTGGCTGCACGACGAGGTCCGCGATGATCTGTGGATCGCCTCCGTCAGCGGTGGCACGGACGTGTGCTCCTGCTTCGCGGGAGCGGTGCCGACGCTCCCGGTGTACATCGGGGAACTCCAGGCCCCCGGCCTCGGCACCGATCTCCAGTCCTGGGACCCCGGCGGCAAGCCCCTCACGGACGAAGTCGGTGAGCTGGTGGTCACCAACCCGATGCCGTCCATGCCCATCCGCTTCTGGAACGATCCCGACGGCAGCCGCTATCACGACAGCTACTTCGACACGTACCCCGGAGTGTGGCGCCACGGTGACTGGATCACCCTCACCTCGCGCGGTTCCGTCGTCATCCACGGCCGCTCGGACTCGACGCTCAACCGCCAGGGCGTGCGCATGGGGTCGGCCGACATCTACGAAGCCGTCGAACGCCTCCCCGAGATCAAGGAGTCGCTCGTCATCGGTGTCGAACAGCCCGACGGCGGCTACTGGATGCCCCTCTTCGTCCACCTCGTCCCCGGAGCCGCGCTCGACGAGGCCCTCCTGAACCGCATCAAGCAGACCATCCGCGAACAGCTCTCCCCGCGTCACGTCCCCGACGAGGTCATCGAGGTGCCCGGCGTCCCGCACACCCTCACGGGCAAACGCATCGAGGTTCCGGTCAAGCGCCTTCTCCAGGGTGCCCCTTTGGAGAAGGCGGTCAACATCGGCTCCGTGGACAACGTCGAGTTGCTGCACTTCTACGAAGAGCTGGCTCGCAAACGCGGCTGATCAACCTCCGTAGGTGGCCTCGGACTCGCCGAGCACGACAGCGAAGTCGGAGGCCAGGCGCATCGCGTCGGAGGGTTCGAGTTCCGCGACCGAGATCCGTACACCAGGCGCGGAAGCGATCCTGAACCGCGCACCCGCCGCGACCCACCACCCGTAGGACCGCAGTCCATTGACGACGGCCGACTCGTCCCGGACCGGTACCCAGACATTCATTCCGCTCACGGAATGGGACGGGATCCCGCGTTCCGCGAGTTCGTGTCGGAGTGCGTTCCGCCGCAGCGCGTACGTGTCCCGTGCGCGGGCGACCAACGCGCGCGTGTCGTCGTCCGTCATCAGCCCGTACACCGTCTCCTGGAGCAGGTGGCTGACCCAGCCGGAGGTGAGCAGCATCCGCCCGTCGTGCCGGGCCAGTGTGATCGGATCGCAGGCCGCAGCCGCCCACCGCAGGTCCGTACCCAGGAACTTGCTCACGGTCCGCACATGTACCCAGCGCGCAAGGCCGCCCGCGGCCAGAGCATGAAGAGGCGCGTCGGCGACGGCGGACGCATGGTCGTTCTCCACCACGAGCACATCGGGCTCTTCCTGGAGCACGGCGACCAGAGCGTCCCGGCGCTCCGCCGAGAAGCGACCGCCGTACGGATTCTGCGCCCGTGGACTGCACACCACCGCTCGTGCGCCGGCCCGTAGCGCTTCTCGCAAGGCCTGGGGTCGCATCCCCTGGTCGTCCACGGCGACCGGGACCGTACGCAGCCCCAGGGCCGTGACCAGGTCCAGCAGATGGTGATAGCCGGGGTCTTCCATGGCGACGGCGTCACCCGGACGCAACTCCACCGACAGCAGCCGCCCGATCAGATCGAGCGCGCCGTGCGCGAAGGTCACGTGTTCCGTCGGCACTCCGTCCGGTCGCAGCCAGTCGCGCACGGCGTCCTCCAGCCGCGCCAGACGCGGCGTGCTGCGGTGCGACCGCGCGCCGGGGGAGAGCCGCGAGGGCGGCACCAGGTGTGGAAGCAGCCGAGGGTCGGGATGGCCACCCGCCAAGTCCCGCAGCCCGTCCGGGACTTTCGGTGGTCGCCGTGACGCCACCGCGGGAGCCGGGGCGACCACGGTCCCGCCCCGCCCGCGCGTCACGACGATCCCACGCCGCCGCAGTTCCTTGTACGCCGTAGCGACCGTCCCCGGGCTCACCCCGAGCTCGTCCGCAAGCCTGCGTACCGGAGGCAGCGCCGCTCCCGGCCCCAACGCGCCTTCGGCCACGCCGCGTTCGACGGACGAGGCAATTCCCTTGGCCGTCGCGCCACTGATCCCATATTGTGTTGCCACGTTGCCAAGTATGTATCAATACATAAATGGAAGCAAGGGGGAACGGTGGGACCGATCAGCCGCACAGCCGCATGGTCGACACGCATTCCAGGAGGCCCCGACGGCCGAAGAATGCTCTGGATCGCCCTCGTCGACCGGACCGGCAGCGGCCTGTGGGCAGCCGTCTCGGTCCTGTACTTCACCTACGTCACCGGCCTGTCCGTGGCACAGATCGGCACCCTCGCCGCCGTCTCGGGGGCCATCGGCATCGCCGGCGCACCGCTCGGCGGCCGCATCGCCGACCGCCTGCCCCTCACTCGCGTCCTGATCTCCCTGCAGATCCTGCGAGCCCTGGCCTCCCTCACACTGCTCACCACCGACAACTACGCCCTGCTGCTGGCCTTCTCGGCCGCCGGCAGCTTCGGCGACCGGGCAGCCAACGTCCTCACCAAGCTGTACGCCACCCGTGTCTCCGGACCCGACCGCGTCCGCTACCAGGCCGTCACCAGAACCGTCGCCAATGCCGGATGGGCCCTGGGCGGCCTCACCGCAGCGGCCGCTGTCACCATCGGCACCAGCACCGCCTACCAGTGGCTCCTGACAGGAGACGCGCTGTCGTTCGTAGCCGCCGCCCTCCTCACCGTGCGCTGCGCCGAACCGCCGTCCCCCGCACGCACGATCGCCACGTCCAAGGACCCGGCCCCCACCACCAGGCCGGCCAACCCCTGGCGCGACCGCGGCTATCTCGCGTACGTGGCCACCGAGACCGTCCTCTGCCTCGACGACGCCGTGTTCAAGCTCGGCCTGCCGCTCTGGATCGCCCACTCCGACCAAGCCCCCCACGGCCTCGCCCCGTTGCTCATGGTCCTCAACAACCTGATGGTCGTGGCCCTTCAGGTTCCCCTGGCCCGCTTCGGCGCCACGACGGCCGCCGCGGGCTCCCTGTTGCTCCCCCTGTCCGCCGCCTTCGCTCTCGGTGGCGTCGCCATGGCACTCTCGGCCACGGGCGGAGCCTTCACCACCACGCTGTTCCTCACGACCTCGGCCGTCGCCTTCACTGTGGCGGAGATGCTCCACGCCACCGTCTCCTGGGAACTCTCCGTCGCCCTCGCGCCCGGGACGGCCCAGGGCGCCTACCTCGGCGTCCATGGACTGGCGCAGTCCTGTCAACGCAGCATCGGACCACTCGCCGTCACCGCGGCCATCGCGACCGGCCCCCTCGGCTGGACGGCCTTCGGCACGACCATCGCCGTGACCTGCGTGTTTCAGCACCGACTGGTGCGCGACCAGCTCTCCCGCACCGCGTTGTCAGTGCAGCCAGTTACTGTGAGTGAGCATTGATCGACCGCGCACAGGGGGAAACATGGCGCACACCGAGCACCAGACCATGCGACGCGTACTGCGCCGCGAAATCGCCGGCACCATCGGTCTGCTGACCGACGAGCACGACTTCACGGTCATGCGGCGCTACCGCACCTTCACGTTCAACGACCACACGACCTACCTCCAGCAGGTGGAATCCCTGCTCAGGACCCTGGCAGCCCAAGGCCGCCACACCACGGTCGCGCTCTTCGACCCCGAGGAGTACGCGGAGTTCTGCGCCCACAACGGCCTGGAACCCGACACCGCCGCCAGCCGCACACGTTTCACCGCCGAACTCGCCGCCACCGGCCCCACCGTTCCGTACGAGGGACAGCCCCTCGCCGAACTCGTCCCCGACCTCGTCGACGAAGCCGTCCGCAAAGCGACCTTGGAGTACGCGACCACACTCCTGGCCCGCATCGGCAACTGCGCGTCCTGCGGAGAGGACATCGGACGAGCGTCCTTCGCCCGAGCCTCCCACCTGCTCACCCGCGTCCTCGACACCGCGAGCCCCGGCGAGCGCCATCTCGTGTGCAGCGTCTCCGCGGCACCCGAAACACTCGTCGCGGTGCTGCGGGCCGACGACGACGCCGAGGGCACCACCCGCCTTGACGAGGCGGAAGCCCTCGAGTTCACCACCGTCCTGGCCCTGGGCCTTGCCACCGGCAGCGCCGGAGGACTCGTCATGCGCACCACCGCCCCCGACACAAGCGACCGCGTTTACGGATGGCGGCTGCGCGGAGAAGGCCTGGAACCCCTCACCGCAGGCGAGGTCTTCGACGCCTACTGCACCGATGTCGCATCCGGAGACCTGGTCTCCCCGGAGTCGGGCGTCGACTACTGCGTACCGCCCGACCTCGGAAGCGGAGAGGAGGCGACACGCCACACGCACTGAACGCGAAGGGGCGCCCCACTCGCAAGTGGAGCGCCCCTGAGCAACCGTCGCTCGACGAATGGTCCCGGCTACTCGCCGGACAGCACCGCCTGGGCCGCCGTGCGCGCCTCGTCGGCCGTGTCCGTGGCACGTGCCGCCGCGGCGGCACGCTCGCACTGCGCCAGCGTGTACTTGGCCAGCGTCGCCCGGACGTAAGGAATCGACGCGGCACCCATCGACAGGGAGGTGACCCCGAGACCGGTCAGCACACATGCGAGCAGCGGATCGGACGCGGCCTCACCGCAGACACCACAGCTCTTGCCCTCGGCCTTCGCCGCCTCCGCGGACACGGCGACCAGGTCGAGCAGCGCGGGCTGCCACGGGTCCTGCAGCCGGGACACCGCACCCACCTGCCGGTCGGCGGCGAAGGTGTACTGCGCGAGGTCGTTGGTCCCCAGCGACAGGAACTCGACCTCCTGGAGAATCGAGCGAGCCCGCAGCGCGGCCGACGGAATCTCCACCATCGCGCCGAACTTCGCCTTCAGCCCGGCGGCACGGCACGCGTCCGCGAACGCCTTGGCGTCGATGCGGTCGGCGACCATCGGCGCCATGACCTCGAGGTAGACCGGCAGCCCCTCCGCGGCCTTCGCGAGCGCTGTCAGCTGCGTACGCAGGACATCGGGATGGTCGAGCAGGGTGCGCAGACCCCGTACACCCAGTGCCGGGTTCGGCTCGTCGGCCGGAGTAAGGAACTCCAGGGGCTTGTCCGCGCCCGCGTCCAGCACCCGCACCACGACACGCCCCTCGGGGAACGCCTCGAGCACCTGCCGGTACGCCTCGACCTGCTTCTCCTCGGACGGCGCCTGCTTGCTGTCGTCCAGGAAGAGGAACTCGGTACGGAACAGACCGACACCCTCGGCCCCGGCCTCGACGGCGGCCGGCACATCGGCGGGACCGCCGACATTGGCCAGCAGCGGCACCTTGTGTCCGTCGGAGGTGGCACCCGGTCCGGTCGAGGCCGACAGCGACGCCTTCCGCTCGGCCGCCGCGGCCTCCAGCTGCGCCCGCTTCTCGGCGCTCGGCTCCACGAAGATCTCGCCGGTACTGCCGTCCACGGCGATCACCGTGCCTTCGGCGAGCTCTCCGGCGCCGGGGAGCGCGACGACGGCGGGCACTCCGAGAGCCCGAGCCAGGATCGCGCTGTGGCTGGTCGGCCCGCCCTCCTCGGTGACGAAGCCGAGGACGAGGGTGGGGTCGAGCAGCGCCGTGTCCGCGGGCGCAAGGTCACGAGCAATAAGGACGTACGGCTCGTCGCTGTCCGGGACGCCCGGCATGGGCACCCCGAGCAGTCGGGCGACGATACGATTCCGCACATCGTCGAGGTCGGCCACACGACCGGCGAGATACTCACCGGCACCCGCCAGCAGCGCGCGATACGAGGCGAACGCGTCATAGACGGCACGCTCGGCGGTGCTACCGACCGCGATACGCCGATCCACGTCCGCCATCAGCTCGGGGTCCTGGGCCATCATGGCCTGCGCCTCGAGCACCGCCTGGGCTTCGCCCCCCGCCAGATTGCCGCGCGCCATCAGATCGGCCGCCACAGCCTCGACGGCCTGGCGGGCGCGCCCCTGTTCGCGCTCCGCGTCCTCCGCCGGGATCTGCTTGGCAGGCGGCTCAAGCACCGCCGTTCCCATGTGCCGAACCTCGCCGATCGCCACACCGTGGCTCACGCCGACGCCTCGCAGCGTTGTCTCCATCTCACCCGTCTCCGGTAGTGCGGCGCGTCCCGCTGCCGCGGTGGTTTTCGAGCCTGCCGTCCGTGACAGCAGCGCTGTTGATGTCACTGCCAGCTGAAAAGGGCGTCGCCGGCCTTCACATCGCCGTCCTCGCGGAGATCGGAGAGGGAGTCGGCCGTCGCCTCGAGCGCCACGATCGGGCAGATCGGGGACTTGCCGGCCACCTCGACGGCAGCCGGGTTCCAGCGCACGACGGCCTGACCGCGCGTCACGGTGTCACCCTTGTTGACGAGGAGTTCGAAGCCCTCACCATTGAGCTGGACTGTGTCGATGCCCAGGTGCGTGAGTACGCCGTGGCCCTCCGCGTCGACGACGACGAAGGCATGCGGGTGAAGCGAGACGATCACCCCGTCAACGGGGGAGACAGCCTCCCCGGGCTCACGCACGGGGTCGATCGCCGTGCCGGGGCCTACCATCGCTCCGGAGAAGACGGGATCCGGTACCGCGGCGAGTCCGATGGTGCGTCCTGCAAGAGGGGACGTCACGATGGTCATGGGAAGCCTCCCAGGGGTGGAGATTCATATGGGCCGTCACTGCCTGTACCGGACGGCGCACTGTTGAGCAGGGTATGTCATACGAACTACCGGTTCCGCATGAGAGGTCCCGGTTGGCGGCCCTAGAGCACCACGCAAACGATTTGCGCGCGCTCCAAACCCCCATGTAGAGTCGTACTCCTGCTTGAGGCTGAGCGACGCGACCAAGCGTCCTTGCCTGGCAGCACCCAACTTGTCAGATCCTATCTCGGGGTCTGGTTCTGCATGTCCGCAGAACCGTGGTCAGAGAGACGGAAAAACGCTGATAGTGTTTGGACCGCCGGAAAGGGAAACGCGAGAGCGGGAACCTGGAAAGCGCCGAGGAAATCGGATCGGGAAACGGTCTGATAGAGTCGGAAACGCAAGAACAA
>NZ_JBEYFS010000133.1:0-32826 GCF_040634475.1 Streptomyces sp. NPDC007095 | reverse complement strand
GGAACGGCAGCCGCAGCAGCCCGCGCAGCCGTACCACCCGCCGCAGGCGTACCCGGCTCAGACGCCGTCCGGCGCCGTACGCCGGCCGCGGACCGGAGCGCGCACCGCGCCCCGCACCCGCAAGGCGCGGCTGCGGGTGGCCAAGACCGACCCCTGGTCGGTGATGAAGGTCAGCTTCCTGCTCTCCATCGCGCTCGGCATCTGCACGATCGTGGCGGCGGCGGTGCTGTGGATGGTTTTGGACGCGATGGGCGTCTTCTCGACGGTCGGTGGCACGATTTCCGAGGCTACGGGTTCGAACGAGTCGAACGGCTTCGACCTGCAGTCGTTCCTCTCCCTGCCGCACGTCCTGATGTTCACGTCGATCATCGCGGTCATCGACGTCGTGCTCGCCACGGCGCTCGCGACGCTCGGCTCGTTCATCTACAACCTCTCCGCGGGCTTCGTCGGCGGTATCGAGCTGACCCTCGCCGAGGACGAGTAACAGCAGCTCGTCGGGCCCGGCCAGGAGGCCTGGGATACCGATTTTGGGACTGGCCGCGTCGTGCGCTAATCTTCAGAGGTCAGCGCGCGGGACACACACCGCAAAGCGCGGCGGGGCTATAGCTCAGTTGGTTAGAGCGCATCCCTGATAAGGATGAGGCCACAGGTTCAAATCCTGTTAGCCCCACCAGCCAAGAGACCCCCGGGTGATCACACCCGGGGGTCTTTGGCATTTACGGCCGACATCAGTCCCCTGTGCCGCCTCAGTGTCACTACTCCGCGCTCTTGGCTGGGAATCACGGGAGTTGTTACAGGTTTCTCCACTTCGTCCAAGCGCCAACGCCGCGTACTCCTCGGTGCGGGCCGGGCCGACGAGGTGCCGGACATGGCCAGGTGCCGGACACGGCGAAGGCCCGGCAGCTCTTTCGAGGTGCCGGGCCTTCGGATCTGTGGGTGGCGGTGTACGCAAGTTCGCCGCTACGTCAGGGGAGAGGGGCTGGGGGTGGGGCGGAGCCGCGCCGGTCAGCGCTGGAGGCGGGTCTCGGGCTCGGTGTGGGCCTCAGGGGCGCAGAGCGATGCGAGGTCGGCCAGGAGGGCGGCCTCGGTGGCCTCGGTCGGCGGGCGGTGCCGGCAGCTCGGTGAGGAGCCGTGGGCCTCGGCGCGGATGCGTTGCTTCATCGTGGGGGGCAGGGCCCGGCTGTGTGGACCGGCCCAGGGAGAGATCGTCGGCACTGTCGCGGCGACCGTGCTGTTGCGCGTCGCTTCGGCCTGCGGTACGGCCGCGGCCGCGGTGGTCGTGATGAAACCGAGCGCCGTGCACAGCGCGACGAAGGCGGTGACGATGGCGGTCCACAGCTTCATGACCTTGTTCTGGGTCATGGCCCCTCACTTTCGGGTCAGGCGATTTGCGTACTTTCCTCATGATGTGTATGTGGGCCGCGAAGTGGTGGACCGACGCCCGTGGCGCGTCGATGTTCAGATCAACACCACTCGGATGGGCGCAAGAGGTCGGAAAAGTGCCTGAAAGGCGCGAGAGGGTGCCGAAAGTCACCGTGTGCGAGGTGTGATCACCCTGCGATACGACCGTGGCCGGAGCGGCCGGATCCGCTCCTACTGCTCTCCGGTGGGCGGCAGTTGGGGGTCGATGCAGGTCACCGATCGATATCGGTCGGTGTGTATAGTCGGGCGCCAGAGGTCCCCTACGTCAACGAAAGACGAGGTCGCGCGGTGAAGAAGCTTCTCCTGGTCGCACTGGCCGCCATCGGCGGGCTCCTCGTGTACCGCCAGATCCAGGCGGATCGCGCCGAGCAGGATCTGTGGACGGAGGCGACTGACTCCGTGCCCACGGGTTCGTGAGAATCGACACCAGTCTCAGATTCAGACCCCGGCCGCCCTCGCGGTCGGGGTTTTGTATTGCCCACCCGCTTTGGGTTCGCTTTAGCGAATGAATTGATTGCGTAAGTGAAGATATCGGCCCTCTGGGCAGGCGGTTTCGGCCGCTTGTGCGGATAGCGGGGGTGGCTCCGTGACCGGCGGGGCAGGATGGGCCACGGTCCGGGGCTACTACGAGGGGTGGCGCGTGATGGGGCGGCTCACGGCATGGTGGCACGGCGGTCGGCCGCTCGCGATCGTGGCGACGATCCTGTGCGCGACGGTGGCCCTGCCCGTGTGGCCCGCCACGGCAGCCGAGACCGGTACACCGAAGCCGTACGCCTTCGCCCAGGACGCCACGAAGGTCCAGGGCGCCACGGGAACCACGGACGCCGTACGGCTGGAGCCCGGCCGGACGTACCGCAGTTCTCTCGGCAAGGACGGCAAGCTCTACTACCGCCTGGAGCTCGACGCCACCTCCAACGCGTACATCGCCGCCACCGCCGTTCCCAGACCCGGCGCCACGGTCGCCTACTCCGACGGCGTCAAGGTCTCCGTACAGGACGGCAACAGCGGCAGTTGCTCCCCGTCCACGACCGCCCACTTCGGCCCCTCCCAGAGCCCCCACCCCATCGCCGCCTGGGCGTCGCGCGAGATCGGCCCCGGCAAGTACGCCTGCCAGACGGCCGGAACGTACTACGTGGTCGTCGAGCGCACCGCGGCACCCGTCTCCTCGGCCTCCCCGCCCTCCTCCCCCGACGCCTGGGACCTCGAACTGAACTATGTGTCCGAACCCCGCTTGAAGAAGGCGGGGTCGACCAGTGCCCCTGAGACCTGGAACTCCGCCTCGCCCGAGGCCCTCCGGGGCGACGCGCGGCCACGCCGGGGCGGCGCGGGGTTCACCACGGCCGGCGCCCTCGAACAGGGAGTCTGGAAGGACGGGATCAGCCCCGGGCAGACGCTCTTCTACAAGGTGCCGGTCGACTGGGGACAGCAGTTCTCCGCCACCGCCGAACTCGGCAGTTCGAGCGGCGGTGAGGGATTCGTGGGCACGGCTCTCGTCATGTCCCTCTACAACCCCGTGCGCGGACTCGTCACCGACACGGGCGCGGGATACGACGGCAGCCAGCGGTCCGCCGCTCTGGATCCGCTGCCGCCCGTCGAGTACGACAACCGCTACGCCTTCAACGACCGGACCGGCGGCATGCGGTTCGCCGGCTCGTACTACCTCGTCGTCCATCTCGCGGCGCAGGTCGCCGACAAGTTCGGCGACGGGCCGTTCGGACTGACCCTGCGCGTACGGGTGGACGGCGCCGCGCAGACCGGCCCGGCGTACGCGGGGCGGGCCGTACCGCCTGGCGTGTTCGACTCCGCGACCGGTGACTCCGTGCCGTCCACCGGTGGGATGGTGCCTGCCGGAAGCGGCGGGAGCGACGACGGCACCACGATGAAGCTGGTCGCCGTGGGCGGTATCGGCACCGGGACCGTCCTGGTGCTGGCCCTCGGGGTGTGGACGGTGGCCGCACGACGGCGGGCGACGCCGCGCGGCTGGTAGGCCACAGGAGGGACAGGGCTTACGGGTGCCGGAGGTCAGATCTGGGTCAGCGCCCAGAAGCCCACCGCGAAACAGGCCAGCGCGAGGAGCAGCACCGGGACGGCCACCTTCGCGGGCGGTCCGGGGCGGGGCTGCGCGTGCTGACGCGTCGCGGCGCTCGGATTCGCGGGCCGCACGGGGGAGGGCGGCTGCACGGGCGTGTGGTCGAACGGCAGGGCAGGAGTGGGGGTCTGCACCGGCAGCACGACCGAGGTGGGCGGAGTGGGGGGCTGATCGTGCTGCCAGAAGGACTGGGGCCGTGGCTGCGGTGGCGGCAGGTGGAAGCTGCCGGTGTCCGACATCGTGGACGGCTGCGGGGGTGTGGCGTCGGGCGCGAGGTGCGGCGGTACGGCACTGGGGGCGGGCTCGTGTCGTACGGCGCCGGGGGCGGGCTCCGGTCGTACGCCGCCCGAGTCGGATGAAGGCCATACGCCTTCGGAGGAACGATCCGCCCACGCGGTCCCGGAGACGGGCTCCCGGGACAGCGCCCCGGAATCGTGACGCCACGGCCCCGAGTCGTGCGGGCCGGCACCGGTGTCGGAGGCGGTGCCAGAAGTGGTGCTGGAGCCGGTCGCGGACTCGGTGCCGGTGCCGGTGTCGGTGCCGGTGCCGGAGGCAGAACCGGACCACGAAGCCGGGTCCTCCGCGACGCGTGGCGTGGTCGCCCTGAGTGGCCCTTCCGGGCCGAACCCCGGGGGAAGCGGACCGAGTTGGTCGAAGACCTCGACCAACTCGTCGTCGGGGCCGGGCTCCGGCAGCAGCTCGGTGGCCGAGGCCAGCGCCTTGCGTGCCCCGGTCGCGGTGCGGAACCGTGCCCGGGGGTCCGGCTGCAGCAGCGTGGCCACGACCTGCCACAGCGGCTCGGGAATGCTCTGGGGAGCGGCCGGTGTGCCGTTCACCGCGAAGTGCTCGATCAGGGCCTTGGCATCGGGTCTGGCCCCTTCGAGCAGGTAGAGGGCGACCAGCCCGACAGCGAACAGATCGGCGGGGAAGTCCGGCTCGGCGCCCATCATCTGCTCGGGAGCGAAGTAACCGGGTGTTCCGACCACGTAGTTGGTCTCGGTCAGCCGCGGCTCGCCCAGTCGCATCGCGATGCCGAAGTCGGACAGCCGCAGCCGTGGCCGGGCCGTACCTGTCGCCTCGAGCAGGATGTTGGCGGGCTTGATGTCACGGTGCACGACGCCCTCCGCGTGCACCGCGGCGACTCCCGAGAGGAGCTGGTCGAGCAGGGTGCAGACGAACGCGGGCGGCAGCGGGCCGTAGTCGTTGACCAGGTGCACCAGGGAGCCCCCGGCCACCAGGTCCATGGTGAACAGCACCTTGTCGTCGTCGGCGGCCCAGCTGGCGGGCGCGAGGACATGGGGGTGATCGATCCGCAGCGCCTGCTCCCGCACGAAGCGCAGCAGCGCGTGCGCGTCGCTCTGCTGGAGCACCTTGGCGGCCACATAACGGCGCCGCCGCTGGTCCCAGGCGCGCCAGACCGCACCGACTCCCCCGTGGCCGATCGGGTCGACCAGTTCGTAGCGTCCGGCGAAGACCTCACCCATGGTCGTGCGTCGCTCCTCTTCGGCGGTCGGTCCGGCGCAGGCCCCCCGTTGAGACGCCCGGCGGCCCGAGGTGCGGAACCGGACGGCGTCCTGAGCCCCCGGCGCCGGGTGTGCGGCGGCCGGGCCGCCGGCTCAGCTCTGGTGCGACTGGTAGTGCGCGACCGCGTCGGAGGTGCGGCCGGCGCCGTACACCCGGAGGAACTCTGCCAGTTCCGGGTGGGTCGGGGCGAGGGTGTCGGCCGCGTCGATGATGTCTCCCGCGGCTGCCACGGAGCGCAGCAACGACTGGATCTCGCGGACCACCCGCTTGACCGTGGGCGCACCTGAACTGCTCGTCGACTGCGTGGTGTTGCTGAGCACCGAGCCCCCTTGCGACTTCTTGATCTCGTCCATGCGCTCGGTCGCCTCGGCGGCGCTGACGCTGCCGTCCGCGACCTGCCCCGCCAGGTCCTGCAACAGCTGCACGCGCTGGACCACCGCGGGATTGCCGATCTTGGCACGCTGACCGCTCATCAGCTGCGACAGCATGGGCGCGGAAAGTCCCAGCACCCCGGCAAGACGCGCCTGGTTGAGGCCCAGATCCTCGATGAGCCTGCGGAAGAGCGCCCCCAACGGCTCTCCGTACCAGTTCCGCTGCAGCTCTTGAGCTCTTGCGGTTGCTTCCTGCTGTGCGGCGTCCATTGCGTCTCCCCATCGCTTCCCCAAATACCGCGGTTCGCTGTAGCGAACCACGTCGAGCATCTTACGGAGAGTGGTCGCCCACGGGGACCCCCAATCTTTTTGCGAGATCCCGGGGGTGACCCGGTACTCTGGTCTGCGGCGCCCTCCGGTACCCGATTCCACCGGCCGGACGCCTGTCTTCCGGGGCCTTAGCTCAGTTGGTAGAGCGCTGTCTTTGCATGGCAGATGTCAGGGGTTCGACTCCCCTAGGCTCCACATCACGGACCGGTCAGACGCCCTTCGCGGCGGCTGGCCGGTTCTTGTTTTTCGGTGACCTGGGTCACGCATCAGGCTTCGCAGTCGTTGCAGTTGTTTGCGCAAATGACCGGCTTGCGGGTGGGTCTCGATGTCGCCCCACCGGCGGCCGACGTGGCCCGGGGCGGTCCGAGCCGACACCGGAGCCTCGCGTGAGCTGCTGCAAGCAGATATGCGTAATCATTGCAATGCACACGGTGAAGAGGGTCTGTGCGGATGTTGTGAGCATCGGCCGTTGCAAACGTCATCGTGGCGGAAGGTGTAAATCGGCTTGTTTCCGTGCTGCGCGCCCACGGCCCGTCGTTCGGTTCCGCCGGTTCCACGTGAAACATCGCCGTGGGGCAGGAGACTTGAGGGTCTCCTGCCCCACGGCGATGTTGTTGCCCTTGCTCAGGGCTGTTTCCCTGGTTCGGGGTCAGCGGCGGTCGTCGCGGTCCGTCTCCTCCTCGGCCTGCTTGGCCTGGACCTCGGGGTCCAGGTCGGACAGGCCAGTGCCGTCGACCGAGGAAAGACGGCCCGTCTCGGGCACCTCGGTCGCGGCGGGCGGCTCGACCAGCCAGTCGGGATTGGCCTGCTTGTCCCACCACTTCCAGGCAGCGAAGGCGCCAGCCGCGAGAATCCCCACAACGAGCAGACCCTTGGCGGCGCGGCCGGCCTTCGCGCGCCGCTCGTGCTTGCGGACCAGTTTCTGGATCTCCTGAGGCGAGACCTGTCCGCGCAGCGCGGCGATCGCCGCCACACCGCGTGCCGTGGCCTCCTCACGCACAGGCTGAGCCGCGGCCACCGCCTGCTCGATCCTCGGCTTGGTGTACTCGGCGGCTTGCACGGCCGCCTGGCGGGTACGGACGGCGGCCTGGTCGACCTTCGGCGGCACATGTGTACGGGCCTGCTCCAGGCGCGGCGCGAGATGGGCGCCGTACTGGACCCGGGCCTGCTCGGCGGCCAGCGACACCTTGGGTGCGAGCCGTACGAGTGCCTCGTTCGCGTAGTACGAGGCCCGGTCCTTGGCCGTGTCGGCGTAAGGCGCCACCACTTCCGCGGCGTGCAGCACGCTGTCCTTCGCCGAGCCGGTCGCGGCGCGCACGCTGTCAATGCGGGTCACGGGTTTTCCTCCTCCTCGGTGGCGTACGTGAGCGTTCGGGTACCCCAAAAAGGCACAGTTCACCTTTCCACCCTGTTCGAGATCATGCCCCCCGAGGGGCCGCGAGGCATGCGAGATAGGGCATACGGGGCAACAGGAGCTTGTCGCCGACAATGCCACGGATCGCCGCGTCGCGCCCTGTGCACGCAAGGACTCGAGGGGATTTCTGCGAGCGCGCCCGCGGATATTCGCTCGGAGGTGGTGGCCGGGCGACGCATGGCCCTGTCCGTGCGAGGATCGGGGGGTCAAAAGAAGGCAACGGAAGGCAGATCGTGGCCGAGCAGCTTTACGCCACCCTGAAGACCAACCAAGGCGACATCGAAGTCCGGCTCCTGCCGAACCACGCGCCCAAAACGGTCCGGAACTTTGTCGAGCTTGCCACGGGTGAGCGTGAGTGGATCAACCCGGAGACGGGTGAGAAGTCCACCGACAAGCTCTACGACGGCACGGTCTTCCACCGGGTGATCAGCGGATTCATGATCCAGGGCGGTGACCCGCTGGGCAACGGCACCGGCGGCCCCGGTTACCAGTTCGAGGACGAATTCCACCCGGAGCTCGCCTTCGACAAGCCGTACCTGCTGGCCATGGCCAACGCCGGCCCCGGTACCAACGGCTCGCAGTTCTTCATCACCGTTTCCCCGACGGCCTGGCTGACCCGCAAGCACACCATCTTCGGCGAGGTCACCAGCGCGGCCAGCCAGAAGGTCGTGGACGCCATCGCGAGCACCCAGACGAACCCGCGCACCGACCGTCCGGTCAACGACGTCGTCATCGAGTCGGTCGTCGTCGAGTCCCGCAAGGGCTGAGTCCCGCAAGGTCTGAGATCCGCAAGGTCTGAGACCCGCGAGGGCTGAGACCCGCAAGGTCTGAGATCCGCAAGGTCTGAGACCCGCGAGGGCTGAGATCCGAGGACCCGAAGGTCCCGAAGACTCCCGCAGGGAACCAAACGCCCCGCTCATCCGTAAGGATGGGCGGGGCGGTGCAGTGCGTACGACCGGATTGAGGGGACCCCATGGACCAGGCGCCAGGCAACCCGCAGGGCCCGCAGGACCAGGGACATCAGGACGCCCAGGCCCTGCCCACCTGCTACCGGCATCCGGATCGTGAAACCGGCGTGCGCTGCACCCGCTGCGAGCGCCCCATCTGCCCCGAGTGCATGATCAGTGCCTCCGTGGGCTTCCAGTGCCCCGAGTGCGTCCGCGCCGGCTCCGGTACGGGCCACGCGCCGTCGGCCTCGCAGCCCCGCACCCTCGCGGGCGGCACCGTCACCGCGGACCCCCGGCTCCTCACCAAGGTCCTGATCGGGCTCAACCTCGCCGTCTTCCTGGTGCAGCTGTCGGTGGGCGACCGCTTCACCGACCGCTTCGACCTCATCAGCCGCGCGTACGTCCCGCTGCTCGGCTCGGTCGAGGGCGTCGCCGAGGGCCAGTGGTACCGAATGCTGACGGCGATGTTCCTGCACGGCAGCTATGTCCACATCCTGTTCAACATGCTCAGCCTGTGGTGGATCGGCGGCCCCCTGGAAGCGGCCCTCGGCCGTGCCCGCTATCTCACCCTCTACTTCGTCTCGGGCCTCGCGGGCAGCGCGCTGACCTACCTCGTCGCCGCGCCGAACCAGCCCTCGCTGGGCGCCTCCGGCGCCATCTTCGGCCTCTTCGGCGCGACCGCCGTCCTGATGCGCCGGCTCAACTACGACATGCGCCCCGTGATCGCCCTGCTGGTGATCAACCTGATCTTCACCTTCGGGTGGAGCAACATCGCCTGGCAGGCCCACATCGGCGGACTCGTCGCCGGCGTCGTCGTCGGCTACGCCATGGTCCACGCTCCGCGCGACCGGCGGACCCTGATCCAGTACGGGGTGAGCGCTGTGGTCCTGGCCCTGGTGGTCGTCGTGACGCTGGTCAGGACGGCTCAGCTCACCTGAGGCACCGCTCGGCTCACCTGAGAAGCCCTGGGGAGCGGTGTTGTCCACAGATCGTGGCGGATCTTGTGCACGCTGTGTGGGAACAGCTGTGCCCCCTGTCACTGACCCGAGTTTTCGCAGGTCGGACAGGGGGCGAACAGGTTTGCGGATCCCAGTAGGTCAGTCACACCGGCGTCAACCCCCGATGAGTTATCCACAGATCGTCGTTCTTTTTCCACCTGTGGAAAACTCTTGTGGATAACTCAGTGGATAACCCTGGGCAGAGCTACTTCCACTGCGTGGAGACGCCGAATCCCGCCGCGATGAAGCCGAAGCCGACCACGATGTTCCAGTTGCCGAGGGCGTCGATGGGCAGCGATCCGTCCGTCACGTAGAAGATGACGATCCAGGCGAGGCCGATGAGGAACATGGCCAGCATGACCGGTGCGACCCAGCCGCGGCTGGTCAGCTTGATGTTGGTCGCCTGCTTCGCCGGGGGCGGCGTGTAGTCGGCCTTCTTGCGGATACGTGACTTCGGCACGAGGGTCTCTCCTGTCGATGCGCTGCGTGGCCGCGCAGGGAACTGGGGCGGGCTCCGGGGCAGCGTACAAGGGGACACTGAGCGCTCCCCCGGGCGTCCGTTAGCGTAGTGCTTCCGCGGCGCCGAAGGAGATAAGGGTACGTTGAGCAATTCTGCCGACTCCCCCGGGACGGGTTCCAGTCCTGCCGTTACGCGCCGTTTCCGGCCCGTACGTGTACTCACCGTCGCCGTCTTCGCGCTCGCCGGGCTGATCTTCTTCACCAGCTTCAACACGGCCAAGGGCACCAATATCCGCACGGACGCGTCCATGCTGAAGCTCTCCGACCTCATTCAGGAGCGCAGCCACAAGAACGCGTCGCTGGACGAGTCGAACGGCGTCCTGCGCGACGAGGTCGACACGCTCGCCGGGCGGGAGAACGGCGGCAGCAAGGCCGACACCGCCAAGCTCGCCGCGCTGGAGAAGAACACCGGCACCCAGAAGCTCAAGGGCAAGGCCGTCACGGTCACCCTCAATGACGCCCCGCCGAACGCCACGGCCAAGCTGCCTGGCTACCCCGAGCCGCAGCCCGATTATCTGGTCATCCACCAGCAGGACCTGCAGGCCGTGGTGAACGCCCTGTGGCTGGGTGGCGCCCAGGGCATCAAGGTGATGGACCAGCGGCTGATCTCCACCAGCGCCGTGCGCTGTGTCGGCAACACCCTGATCCTCCAGGGCCGGGTCTACTCGCCCCCGTACAAGATCACCGCGATCGGTGACCCCCAGAAGCTCCAGAAGGCCCTCGCCGACTCTGCGGCGATCCAGAACTACATGGTGTACGTCAACGTCTACGGGCTCGGCTGGAAAGTCGAGGAGAACGGAACGGTGACTCTTCCCGGCTACTCGGGCACAGTGGATCTCCACTACGCAAAACCTGTGGAGTAGTGGCTGAAGCAGCTGCCGCTGGGGGTCCCGTGTCGGTGCGAGTGCTCGTCCGGACAGTGAGCGAACTGTGCATCACCGTCGGCACGCTCATCGTGCTCTTCGTGGTCTACGTCCTGTTCTGGACGGGCGTGAAGGCCGACAGCGAGATGAACCACCAGATCGACCAGCTCCAGAAGCAGTGGTCGAAGGGATCGGTCGCACAGCAGTCGAAGGCGCCCCCGACCAGCCCGGCAACCGGGAACCCGAAGACGCCGGCGGCGAAAACGACCGAGAGCCCGAAGGCCCCGGGCCCCTACGCCTACGGCAAGCCCTTCGCGGTGATGTACATCCCACGTCTTGGTTTCACGTGGAACAAGCCCGTGCTCGAAGGCACCGGCACGAGCGTCCTGCAGAAGGGGCTCGGACACTACCGGGGGACGGCCCAGCTCGGGCAGGTGGGGAACTTCGCCGTCGCGGGGCACCGGCGCACGTACGGCGACCCGTTCAAGGACTTTCCCCAGCTGCGCAGGGGGGACGCGGTGGTGCTGACCGACGGGACGACCTGGTTCACGTATCGGATCGACAAAGGCCCATACAAAACAGTGCCTACGGACGTTGAGGTGATCGATCCTGTGCCACGTAAGTCCGGGTACACGGCTCCGGGCCGCTATCTCACGCTGACCACGTGCGATCCGGAGTGGGGACACAGCCACCGGCTGATCGTCTGGGCACACCTGGATTCCACGCAGCCCGTGGAGGCCGGGAAACCTCAGGCACTACGCCGTTAGTCTGGTTCCGTACGGCGTGGGTCCGATGGTGTAGGGCGTGGCTCTGGTGCCGTGATGCGACGGAAGGGACAGCATGTACGGCTTCATCTGGCGGCATCTGCCGGGAAACGCATGGGTGAAGGCGCTGATCTCACTCGTGCTCGTTCTCGCGGTGGTCTACGTACTCTTCCAGTACGTCTTCCCGTGGGCCGAACCGCTGCTCCCCTTCAACGATGTGACGGTGAACAACCAGTGAGCGCGCGGATCCTCGTCGTCGACAACTACGACAGCTTCGTCTTCAACCTGGTCCAGTACCTGTACCAGCTCGGCGCCGAGTGCGAGGTGCTGCGCAACGACGAGGTCTCGACCGCGCACGCCCAGGACGGATTCGACGGCGTACTGCTGTCGCCCGGCCCCGGCGCTCCCGAGCAGGCCGGCGTCTGCGTCGACATGGTCCGGCACTGTGCGGACACGGGCGTCCCCGTCTTCGGTGTCTGCCTCGGCATGCAGTCGATGCAGGTGGCGTACGGCGGTGTCGTGGACCGGGCGCCCGAGCTGCTGCACGGCAAGACGTCGCTGGTGGAGCACGAGGGCAGAGGCGTCTTCGCCGGACTGCCGTCCCCCTTCACCGCGACCCGCTACCACTCGCTGGCCGCCGAGCCGGAGACCGTGCCGGCCGAGCTGGAGGTCACCGCCCGTACCCACGACGGGATCATCATGGGACTGCGCCACCGTGAACTCCCGGTCGAGGGTGTGCAGTTCCATCCCGAGTCGGTGCTGACCGAGCACGGTCACCGGATGCTCGCCAACTGGCTGGTGGAATGCGGCGACCAGGGTGCCGTGGCGAGGTCGGTGGGGCTCGCCCCGGTGGTGGGCAGGGCCACGGCGTGACCGCCCTGCGCCCCGAGCGCGAGTCCGGCGCCGCCTACGGCGACACCGGAGACGACGGGTCCTCGTACGGGCAGCAGCCGTACGGGGGACCCGGCGCGTTCGAGGCCGCGGTCGAGCAGCTCGCGGATCCGCTCACCGATCCGCTGCCGGGCCCCTCGCAGGCCCGGGGGTCCGCTGGGCGACACGCCGCCCCGCCGCCCGTGGACGTACCGCCCGCCGCCGTGTCGGAGAGCGGGTTCGGGGGCGGGCCGGACTGGTCCGGGCAGCACCAGTACGCCGTGGACGGCCCCGAGGGGTACGCGCGGGACTGGCAGGGGGCGCCGGGGGGTGTCCAGGCCGCGCAGGGCGCACCGGGCGCTTACGCGGACGTACGACAGCCGTTCGTGGACCCGGCGGCCCCGGTTCCCGCCCCCGCTCCGGCTCCCGCGTACGGCCAACCGCTCCAACCGCTCACCAGACCCATGCCCATGTACGCCGATCCGGTCGGCGCGGCTCCGAAGCTGGACGACGAGACCGTGGCGTTGCGGGCGTCGGAGGTCTCCGAGGCGCGGCGCCGGGCGGAGGAGCTGGCGGGCGGGGCCGCGAACGAGGGGATACCGGCGCCCGGGGGTCGCGCGGCGCGGCGCAAGGCGGCCCGTCGCAACGGCCACGGGCGCCACGGAGGGACTCAAGAGCCTCAAGAGCCCCAGGGTGCCCAGGAGTCGGTGGAGTCGGCGGAGAAGGCCGCTGAGGCCCCGCGGAGCCGCATGGATGCCCGGCGGGCGGCGCGCGAGCAGAAGCCCGGTGCGGCCGTCCTCGTCAGCCGGGTGATCGGCGAGGTGTTCATCACCACAGGTGTCCTGATGCTGCTGTTCGTGACCTACCAGTTGTGGTGGTCGAACGTACGGGCGCATCAGCAGGCCGGCAGTGCCGCGCACCACCTCCAGGAGGACTGGGCGAGCGGCAAGCGGAGTCCGGGGACGTTCGAGCCGGGACAGGGTTTCGCCATCCTGCACATCCCGAAGCTGGACGTGGTCGCTCCGATCGCCGAGGGCACCAGCAAGACGAAGGTGCTCGACCGCGGGATGGTGGGCCACTACGGCGAGGGATCCCTGAAGACGGCGATGCCGGACGCGAAGACGGGCAACTTCGGGCTCGCGGGGCACCGCAACACGCACGGAGAACCGTTCCGGTACATCAACCGGCTCAAGCCCGGTGACTCCATCGTGGTCGAGACCCAGGACGACTACTTCGTCTACAAGATGACGTCGATCCTGCCGGTGACGTCCCCGTCGAACACGAAGGTGCTGGACCCGATCCCCCAGGGGTCCGGTTTCACGGCGCCGGGCCGCTACATCACACTGACCACCTGCACGCCGGAATTCACCAGCAAGTACCGCATGATCGTGTGGGGCAAGATGGTCGAGGAACGCCCGCGCAGCAAGGGCAAGCCGGACGCGCTCCTCGGGTAGGAGCCCCGTCGGGCACGAGCACGTGAGACAACCTGAGACAGACCAGACGGGGCAGATGCACAGTGGCAGCGAGGACCGACCACGACGAGCGCGCCGAGGCCGAGGCCGACGCCGAAGCGGCCGCTCCGAAGCGTCGTGGAGTGAGCCGGATCGCGATGGCGGTCAGCATCCTGGGTGAACTCCTCATCACCGCGGGCCTGGTGCTCGGCCTGTTCGTCGTCTACTCCCTCTGGTGGACGAACGTCGTCGCGGACCGCGCGGCCGACAAGCAGGGCGACAAGGTCCGCGACAACTGGGCCCAGGACAAGGGCGGCCCGGGTGCGCTGGACACCAAGGACGGCATCGGCTTCCTGCATGTCCCGTCGATGAAGAACGGCGAGGTGCTGGTCGAGAAGGGCACCTCCACGAAGGTCCTCAACGACGGCGTCGCCGGCTACTACACGGACCCGGTCAAGGCGACGCTGCCGATGACCGACAAGACCGGCAACTTCACGCTCGCCGCCCACCGCGACGGCCACGGCGCCAAGTTCCACAACATCGACAAGATCAAGAAGGGCGACCCGATCGTCTTCGAGACCAAGGACGACTGGTACGTCTACAAGGTCTTCTCGATTCTCCCCGAGACCTCGAAGTACAACGTCAAGGTCCTCCAGTCGGTCCCGAAGCAGTCGGGCAAGACGAAGCCGGGCCACTACATCACCCTGACGACCTGCACGCCGGTCTACACGTCGGAGTACCGCTACATCGTGTGGGGCGAGCTGGAGCGGGTCGACAAGGTGGACAGCGCGCGGACGCCGCCGGCGGAGTTGGGCTGAGGTGACTGAGCTCCTTGCAGGAACTCGGTCACCCGATGGAGAGCCCGGGCCCGAGCAGGGCTGTGGATAACTCTCCGGACGGAGCCTTGAATGAGGTTCTTGGTTTCGTGCTGTGCTCTGCGGCTGGGAAATTATGGGGAAGCCGCGGCGAGCCGACAAGCCCCCTGCGGGGGGGGGCCTGTCGGCTAGGATGCGCCAAGCCCGAAGCCGCAACTTTCTCTTGCGGCTTCGGGCTCCTTCGGTTGTGTCTGGTGACGCCTACTGAAGGACAGACAGTGGAACGCCCGCGCTCCACTTCTCCAGGTGGGAACGGTCCACGAGCGTGACACCGTAATTCTCCGCGATGGCACGCGCGTCGGGCGTGAATGATGTCGTGGCGACGAAGAGCGCTACGTCGGCCGTGTGCCGGACGTGTGATGCGCCGAGGAACTTCTGCAGTTCGCCACTCCACACCGGGCGGTACGGCGCGAAGCTCTTGCACTGCGCGACGACCGAGCGGCCGTCGGCGGTGCGCGCGGTGACATCCACTCCCCGGTCACCCGGGCCGTCGTGCACGATGACGTCCGTGCAGCCGTCGCGGCGCAGCAGGACAGCGATGTGGTGCTCGAACTCCCGCCAGTTCATGGCGTCGATGGAGGCCATGATTCCGGTGTACGGGCGTGGACCACGAGTGCGTTCGAGCTCGGTGACGCGGGTGTCGTGGTCGCACAGCCGCTTCTCGATCCGTTGGACATCCTCACGGAGGGAGATGAGTTCCTGACGATGTTCGCCTGAAGCTTCGATCAGGGCGTTGAGCATGGGGACGACTGTCTTGCCGAGGATGTGGGTGATGCGCTGGTCGATGCGGTCGTCGAGAGCGTCGGGGGTGCCGGAGACCGTGGTGTCGACTGGGCGAGTGCGCGCCAGGTACTCCACGTCGAGGAGATAGGTGCGGACCTGGCGGGCCACGTGGCTGTCGCGGAGGAGCATGGCGGCGTTGAGGACGGCTCGGCGGGACCAGAGGGCCAGGCTGGAGCGGGGCTGTGGATAACTCTCCGGATAGGGAGACAACGTGTCTCCCTTAAATCGCGCCAGCTCTTCTCCGCGCAGGATCCGCAAGCCGTTCACTGTCAGCTCGTCCCGGTGCCGTTGTGCCATCCGGTTGATGGCCCGCTCCGCGACCTCGAAGTACGCCGCGACCATCGCCGTCGTCACGCTCATCCCGTCCGGCAGCAGCGAAAGTGCTTTGACTTTGTCGAGCACGTCCGTGCGCTCCAGCACGCTGCCCCGCAGGGTCTTCGATTCCAGCAGAGCCGCTTCGTCGATCACGTTCTGCCCCTTCCGTTCGCGGTGTGGCCATGTGGCCGGGGCAGAGCTCCGATTCCCCACCCCACCGCTTCAACGAGTCGAGGCAGTATGAAGATGTGGTCGGGTTTCATACAGAATGTCGGCCGCCGCGTACATGGCATGACGGTGCGGTCCAGCCAACGAAAACTGTGCCCCGCCCGGACTCCCGGGCGGGGCACAGTTCCTTGAGCCGCTGATTCGACCGCCGCGTCAGCCTCCGGTGAGACCGCCGAAGAAGCCGTTGCCGCCGTTGTTGTTGCCGAGGCTCCTTATGGAGACGTCGGAAGTGCTCAATTGTGCTGGTTGTAGGCGCGCTACCCCTGGCCGAAGACGCCTCCGTTGTTGTTGCCGTTGCCGCTCTGGATGGCGACAAGGTTGACCGGGGTGCCCTGGGCGACCGTGCTGTTGGGCTGCGGATCCTGGTTGAACACGATCGCGTTGTCGTCCTGGGAACCGGTGATGGTGCCCACGGTCAGCCCCGCGTCCGTGATGGCCTTCTTGGCGTCCTTGAGTGACAGTTGCGTCACGGTCGGCACCGTGACCTGGCTGTTCTGGGCCTGCTTGCCGATCTGGATCTGGACCGTGGAGCCCTGCTTGACCACGCTGTTCGCCGACGGCGAGGTCTGGATGACCTTGTCGACCAGGTTCGGGTCGCTGGTGTCGACCTGAGTGCAGTCGCCCGGCGTCAGGTTCTTGGCCTGCAACTGCTGCTTGGCGGCGTCACAGGTTTGGCCTGTCAAGTCCGGCACGGTCGTGGTCTCCGGGGCCTTGGCGACCGTCAGGGTGATCGTCGATCCCTTCTCCTGCTCCGTGCTACCCGAGGGGTCTTGGGCGGTGACGACACCCGGAGTCCGGTCGGACTCTTCGGTCTTTTTCTCGACCTGGAAGCCCTTGTCCTCAAGCTGGGACTTTGCCTTCTCGAAGGTCAGGCCTGTGACGTCTGGCACCGCGACTTTCGGCGCCCCCGTGGACACGATCAGAGTGATCGTGTCGCCCTTGGTGGCCTTCACGCCCCACTTCGGGTCCTGGTCGCAGACGTTGCCCGTCTTCTGGTCCTCACAGGGTTTCTTGGTGATCGAAACCTTCAGCTCGGCGTTGGTGGCCAGCTGGGTGGCGTCCTTGACCGACTGGCTGACGAGGTTGGGAACGGAGACGGAGTTGTTGCTCACACCGCCGCCCCCGAACATCCACTTCCCGATCAGGATCGCGCCGACCAGGACCAGCACACCCGCCACGACCAGCAAAATCGTCGAGGTGTTCGACTTCTTCTGCTGGCGGCGGCGGGCCGGGCGGTCGTCGTAGTTGTTGTTGTAGCCGTAGCCGCCGTCGTCCGGGTTCATCGGGGGCAGCATGGACGTGGCCTGGGCGTCCGTGGAGCGCAGCGCCGTGGTGGCCTGGTCGTCCGGGTAGCCGCCGTAGCCCACGGAGCCCATGGCGGCCGTGGCGGCGACGGGCTGGCCGTCGAGGCAGGCCTCGATGTCCTGGCGCATCTCGTCGGCGGACTGATAGCGGTAGTCCGGGTCCTTGACCAGTGCCTTCAGGACGATCGCGTCCATCTCGGGCGTGATCTCGGGGTCGAAGACCGACGGCGGCTGCGGCTCCTCGCGTACGTGCTGGTACGCGACCGCGACCGGGGAGTCGCCCACGAAGGGCGGACGCACGGTCAGCAGCTCGTAGAGGAGGCAGCCGGTCGAGTAGAGGTCCGAGCGCGCGTCGACCTGCTCGCCCTTCGCCTGCTCCGGGGAGAGGTACTGGGCGGTGCCGATGACCGCGGCGGTCTGCGTCATCGTCATGCCGGAGTCACCCATGGCGCGGGCGATGCCGAAGTCCATGACCTTGACCTGGCCGTTGCGCGTCAGCATGACGTTGGCCGGCTTGATGTCGCGGTGGACGATTCCGGCGCGGTGGGAGTACTCGAGGGCCTGGAGGATGCCGATGGTCATCTCCATGGACCGCTCGGGGAGCAGTCTGCGGCCCGAGTGCAGCAGCTCGCGCAGCGTGGACCCGTCGACGTACTCCATCACGATGTACGGGATGGAGATGCCCTCGATGTAGTCCTCACCCGTGTCGTACACGGCGACGATCGCGGGATGGTTGAGCGAGGCGGCCGACTGGGCCTCCCGGCGGAACCGGGCCTGGAACGACGGATCGCGTGCGAGGTCGGCTCGCAGCGTCTTCACCGCCACGGTGCGGCCGAGCCGGGTGTCATGGGCGAGATGTACCTCCGCCATGCCACCACGGCCGAGCACCTGGCCCAGCTCGTACCGGCCGCCGAGGCGACGCGGCTCTTCCATAGCTACCTACCAGCCCTCTCCGTCGGTCCCGACCGCACGCTTGTGTGGTCCGGCGGTGTGCCGTCCGGGCATACCGTACCCGGCTCGGCTTCTGTGACCTGGCCAAGCCCGTCACCCGATACAGGACCGGTATCGCAACGTGCACCGATGTGAAGGGGACGTGACAGGGGTCACTTCTTGCTGTTGATGACCGCCTCCATCACGCTCTTCGCGATGGGGGCGGCGAGACCGCCACCCGTGATGTCTCCACGGTTCGCGGCGCCGTCCTCGACCACCACGGCCACGGCGACGGGCGAGCTGCCGTCGGGGAGCTTGGCGTATGAGATGAACCACGCGTACGGCTTCTCGCTGTTGGCGACACCGTGCTGGGCGGTACCGGTCTTGCCGCCCACGGTGACGCCGGAGATCTGCGCCTTGGTACCCGTGCCCTCCTTGACGACCGTCTCCATCATCGACTGCAGGATCTGGGCGTTCTCCTTGGAGAGCGGCTGGCTCATCTTCTGCGGGTCTGTCTGCGAGATGACGTCGAGGTTCGGGGCCTGCAGCTTGTCGACCATGTACGGCTTCATCAGCGTGCCGTTGTCGGCGACGGCCGAGGCCACCATGGCCATCTGCAGCGGGGTCGCGGCGGTCTCGAACTGGCCGATGGAGCTGAGCGCGGTCTGCGGCTTGTCCATCTTCTTGGGGAAGTTCGAGGCGTTGGAGCGCACCGGCGTGAACTGCTCGGAGTTGAAGCCGAACTTCTCGGCCTCCTCCAGCATCTTGTCCTTGCCGAGGTCGGCACCGATCTTGCCGAAGACGGTGTTGCAGGAGACACGGAGCGCCACGCGCATAGTGGCGTTCTTGCAGGGGATGTTCCCCTCGTTCTTCAGCTCGGTGCTGGTGTTCGGCAAGGTGTACGGCAGCGGTGAGTCCGTGTTCTCGTCCGCGGACTTGTACAGGCCGTTCTCCAGCGCCGCCGCCGCGGTGACCACCTTGAAGGTGGAGCCGGGCGGGTAGGTCTCGCGCAGCGCCCGGTTGAGCGTCGGGTCGTCGGGGTTGTTCTTCTTCTGCAGCTTCGTCCAGGCCTTGCCGTCGACGCTCGTCGAGTTCCCGGCGAAGGTCGACGGGTCGTACGACGGGGTGGAGGCCAGCGCCAGGATCGCGCCGGTCTGCGGGTCGATCGCGGCGACGGCGCCCTTGCCGCGGCTCAGCAGGCCCTGGTACGCGGCCTTCTGCGCGGCGGCGTTGAGGGTGGTGACGACGTTGCCGCCCTGCTTCTTCTTGCCCGTGATCATGTCGAGGGTGTTGCGGAAGAAGAGCCGGTCGTCGTTGCCGGTGAGGATGCCGTCGTCGATGCTCTCCAGCTGGGTGGCGCCGAAGGCCTGGGAGGCGTACCCAGTGACGGGCGCCCACATCGCGCCGTCCTTGTAGGTGCGCTTGTACTCGAAGTCGTTGATGCCGTTCTTGGCCGACTTGGCGGCCCCGGTGATCGGGTTGCCGTCGACGATGATGTCGCCGCGCGGGGTGGCGTACCGCTCGATAGCGACGCGGCGGTTGAGCGTGTCGGTCCGCAGGCTGTCGGCCTGGACGTACTGGATGTAGTTGTCGCGGAGGAGCAGGGCGAGGACGAGGAGCCCGCAGAAGATCGCGATCCGGCGCAGGGGCTTGTTCACGGGCGGACCACCTGGGTCATCTCGGCGTCGGGGCTGGGTGCGGGTGCGGGGGCCGGGCGGCGGGCGGTGTCGCTGATTCTGATGAGGATGCCCATCAGCGCCCAGTTCGCGATGACGGAGGAGCCTCCGTAGGCCACGAACGGCATCGTCATACCGGTGAGCGGGATCAGGCCCATGACGCCGCCCGCGACGACGAAGACCTGGAGCGCGAAGCCGCCGGAGAGACCGACGGCGAGGAGCTTGCCGAACGGGTCGCGGGCCGCGAGCGCCGTACGGATGCCGCGCTCCGCGATCAGGCCGTAGATGACCAGGATCGCCATGATCCCCGCCAGGCCCAGTTCCTCGCCGAAGCTGGCGAGGATGAAGTCGGAGTTGGCGGCGAACCGGATGAGTTCGGAGTGGCCCTGTCCCCATCCGGTGCCGAGCGTGCCACCGGAGCCGAAGGCCCACAGGGCCTGCATGGCCTGCTCGGAGTGGAGGATGCCGTCGTGGGTTCCGGCCTGGCTGAGCTTGTACTCGTGCAGCGGGTTGAGCCAGGCCTGGACACGCGTCTGGATGTGCGGTTCGAAGCTCGCCACGCCCACGGCGCCGACCGCCGACATCAGCAGACCGAAGACGATCCAGCTGGTCCGCTCCGTGGCGACGTACAGCATGATCACGAACATGCCGAAGAACAGCAGCGAGGTACCGAGGTCGGTCTCGAAGACCAGGATCAGGATGGAGACGAACCAGACGACCAGGATCGGGCCGAGGTCGCGGCCGCGCGGCAGGTAGAGGCCCATGAAGCGGCGGCTGGCGAGGGCCAGCGCGTCGCGCTTCACCATGAGGTAGCCGGCGAAGAAGACCGCGAGGATGATCTTCGCGAACTCGCCGGGCTGGAGGGTGCCGAGACCGGGGATCGAGATCCAGATCTTGGCGCCGTAGATGTTGGCGCCGAGACCGGGGACCAGCGGCAGCAGGAGCAGGATCAGCGCGGCGAACATGGAGATGTAGGTGTAGCGCTGCAGGACGCGGTGGTCCTTCAGGAAGATCAGTACGGCGACGAACAGACCGATGCCCAGCGCGGTGTACATCAGCTGGCGGGGTGCCGCCTGGGTGAAGTTGGGCAGCGACTGGAGCAGCTTGGACTGGTCGAGACGCCAGATCATCACCAGCCCGAGGCCGTTGAGCAGCGTCGCCAGCGGCAGCAGCAGCGGGTCGGCGTACGGCGCGAACTTGCGGACGCCGAGATGGCCGACGCCCGCGATCAGGCCGAGGCCGAGGCCGTAGCTCAGCAGGCCGGACGGCACCTTCTCGTCGATGGCGAGGCCCACGTTGGCGTACGCGAAGACCGGGATGAGGACGGCGAACACCAGCAGCGCCAACTCGGTGTTGCGGCGGCTCGGTGTGCCGATCGAACCGATGGTCGACGTGTGGTGCGTCGGCGTGTTCGTACTACTGCTCATGGTGTGACAGGGCCCCTCACGGCTTCTTACTGCTTACCGCACAGCGAGACCAGCTTCTGCTCCTCGTCGGAGAGGCTGGGGCCGGGTGTGGGAGTGGGTGCGGCGGAGGTGGACGGTTTCGAAGACGGTGCCGAGCGCGATGCGTTCGGCGTCGGGGACGGGCTGGACGTGGCCTTGGACGTCAGAGAGGTGGTTGTGGTTCCCGTGGTTCCACCTGCCTGGCCCGTGCCGGTCTTCGCGGTGTTGCTGTCGGCGGCGCGGCGCTCGGCGTCCTTCTTGCACGCGGAGGCCTGCGTGGCGAGCTCGCTGATCTTCTTCTGGGCGTTCTGGAGGCCGCCCTCCGCGATCGTCGCCTTGACCTGCTTCTGCTGGTACGGCGGCAGGTACTTGAGTTCGATCTCGGGGTGATCCTTCTCCACCTTCGAGAGTGAGACCCAGGCCAGGTCCTGGCTGATTCCGCGGTACAGCGCGACGTGCTGGTCCTGGGTGCCGACGTAGTACTGCGTCTGCGTCCACTGGTAGCCGCCGTACAGACCGCCGCCGATGACGGCGAGGACCAGCGTGGTGTAGAGGGATCTCTTCAGCCACTTGCGCCCGGCGCTCGGCTTGACGAAGTCCTCGTCGGAGTAGTCGCCGTAGCCGCCCGTGGAGACGTAACCGGTGGTGTCGCCGCTGCCGGGCGGGCCGAACTCGCCGCCACCGCCCTGTCCGGGCACCGGACGGCCGAGGCTGGAGGCGCGGCCCGCGGGGGTCTGCATGGCGCCGTTGTCGTGCAGCTGGTGCTGGTGCTGGTTCTCGGCGACCGCCCCGACCACGACCGGGGTGTCGGAGAGCTGGGCGGCGAGGGTGTCGCCGGAGTCGATGTCGAGGACGTCGGCGACGATGACGGTGATGTTGTCGGGGCCGCCGCCGCGCAGCGCGAGCTCGATGAGGTTCTGGACGGTCTCCTGCGGGCCCTGGTAGCTGGCGAGCGTGTCTTCCATCGTCTGATGGGAGACGACGCCGGACAGGCCGTCGGAGCAGATCAAGTAGCGGTCGCCGGCGCGGACTTCGCGGATGGAGAGGTCCGGCTCGACGTGGTCGCCGCTGCCCAGCGCGCGCATCAGCAGGGAGCGCTGTGGGTGGGTGGTGGCTTCCTCTTCGGTGATGCGGCCCTCGTCGACGAGGCGCTGCACCCACGTGTGGTCCTGGGTGATCTGCGTGAGGACGCCGTCACGCAGGAGGTACGCGCGGGAGTCGCCGACGTGCACGAGGCCGAGGCGCTGACCGGTCCACAGGAGCGCGGTGAGGGTGGTCCCCATGCCCTCCAGCTGGGGGTCCTCCTCGACCATCATCCGCAGCTGGTCGTTGGCACGCTGTACGGCGGTGCCCAGCGAGGTGAGGATGTCGGAGCCCGGGACGTCGTCGTCGAGCGCGACGATGGTGGAGATCACCTCGGAGGAGGCGACCTCACCGGCGGCCTGGCCGCCCATCCCGTCGGCGATCGCGAGCAGGCGGGGACCGGCGTAACCGGAGTCCTCGTTGCCCTCGCGGATCATGCCTTTGTGCGATCCGGCGGCGAAGCGCAGTGACAGACTCATGCGCACCTCGCCCGTCGGCTCCGGGTACATCCGCACGGTGCCCACCCTCCGGTCGGGAGCGCGCCGGGGTCCGTCGTGTGGACCGCTGCTGCGTGCTCGCTCCGCTCGCTCATTGTCGTACTACTTCCGCAGCTCGATGACGGTCTTGCCGATGCGGATCGGCGCGCCCAGCGGAACAGGCGTGGGAGTCGTCAGTCGGCTCCGGTCGAGATACGTGCCATTGGTGGAGCCGAGGTCCTCGACGATCCACTGGCCGTCCCGGTCCGGGTAGATCCTGGCATGGCGGCTGGACGCGTAGTCGTCGTCCAGCACGATGGTGCTGTCGTGCGCGCGGCCCAGGGTGATGGTCTGCCCCTGCAGCGCGACGGTCGTACCCGTGAGGGTGCCTTCGGAGACGACCAGCTTGGTGGGGGCGCCGCGGCGCTGTCGGCCACCGCCGCCGCTCGGCGGCGCCGCCTGCTGGCGCTGCGGAGGTGGTGCGGCCTGGCGCGCGGCCTGCTGCGGCCTGGAGGCGTCCCTGCGCGAGCCGCGCTGTGTGACGCGCGTTCCGAACAGGTCGCTGCGGATGACCTGCACGGCCACGATCACGAACAGCCACAGTACGGCCAGGAAACCCAGCCGCATGACCGTGAGGGTCAGCTCTGACATTGCCCCCGCTTCACCCTTCGGCTTGCCGGTAAATGATGGTGGTGCTGCCCACGACGATCCGCGAGCCGTCGCGGAGCGTAGCGCGGGTGGTGTGCTGCCCGTCCACCACGATGCCGTTGGTGGATCCGAGATCCTGGATCGTCGAGGGCGTTCCGGTCCGGATCTCACAGTGCCGGCGGGATACGCCGGGGTCGTCGATCCGCACGTCGGCTTCGGTGCTGCGGCCCAGCACCAGCGTCGGGCGGGAGATCTGATGGCGGGCGCCGTTGATCTCGATCCAGTGCCGCATGCGGCCGCCGGCCGTCGGGCCCGGAGCCGCGCCGGGCCGTGAGCCCATCGGCGAGGGGCCGGGGCGCACGCCGGGCGGCGGCGCGGACGGCATCGGGGGAGCGCCTGCGGGACTCGCGCCCGGGGCGGCAGCCGGATAGCCGTAGCCACCGGGCCGACCGGGGGGCGGGCCCGCGGGGGCGCGCTCGGGGGCCTGCTGGTCGGTGGAGGAGGCGAGCGTACGGCTGCGCACCCGGTAGAGACCGGTGTCGAGGTCGTCCGCCTTCTCCAGGTGGACCTTGATGGGCCCCATGAAGGTGTAGCGCTGCTGCTTGGCGTAGTCGCGCACCATCCCGGCGAGCTCGTCGCCGAGCTGGCCGGAGTAGGGGCTGAGGCGCTCGAAGTCCGGCGCGCTCAGCTCCACGATGAAGTCGTTGGGTACGACGGTCCGGTCGCGGTTCCAGATCGTGGCGTTGTTGTCGCACTCGCGCTGCAGCGCTCCGGCGATCTCCACGGGCTGGACCTCGGACTTGAACACCTTGGCGAAGGTGCCGTTGACCAGACCTTCGAGACGCTGCTCGAACTTCTTCAGGACTCCCATGGGGCACCTCCTCCTTCGTGACCGTCCTGGTTCTGCCTGCTGTCCATGTCGTACTGCGTACGGCCCACCGTGTCGTACGGCCTGCCGTAGTCGTCCTGGTCCTGCTGGTACTGCTTACTGATCGTATCCACGCGCCGGGAAATCGGCTGGTTCCCCCTGTCGGCCCTGTCGACGGGTGTCGACGCCTTCCGAAGTCCCTTCCCGAAGTTCCCGCCGGGGCTCCTCTTCGAACACTTCCCGGCACTACTCCTGCCAAGGATCGTAGAGGCGCTCCGAGACCAGTGTCCCGCACCTGACTGTGCACCCTGCCCTGCTCCTGGAGAGATGGCGTGGACCGGTACGAGGTTGATACGTGAACCGGTTAGGCCTGAGACGTGCGGTGCCGGCGGGGCCCGTGGCCGTGGGAAAGGGATGTGATTCCACCCCGGACAGCGTGCTAATCTTCTGCATGTCGACAGGGGCTCGCACCACTCGGTGAGAGACCAAAGACACACCCAATGCGCGGGTGGCGGAATAGGCAGACGCGCTGGATTCAGGTTCCAGTGCCCGCAAGGGCGTGGGGGTTCAACTCCCCCCTCGCGCACCAGCGAAAAGGGCTCATCGTCAAGACGATGGGCCCTTTTCCGTGTCTCCGGTACGGGGCCGGGTTCGGGCGCGCCGGGCTGGGTCCGGGTGGGTCGAGGTGGGGTTGGCCGGGGTGCTGGCCGGAGTGTGTTCTGTCTCTCAGTTTTTTCCGGGCGGGGCTCAGGGGTGTCTGCGCAGGGGCAGATGGATCTCCAGCAGGGTGCCGGTGGGGGTGCCCGGGGTGATGCCGGTCCGGCCGCCGAGGTCCTCGACGCGGTCGGTGAGGGAGCGCAGGGCCCGCGCGGAATCGGCGGAGTCGGCGGAACCCCCCGCGGGGCCGTGGCCGTCGTCGGTCACCTTCGCGTACAGCCAGCGCCTGGTGATGCGTACGACGGTGTCCACGCGGCGCGCGCCCGAGCGGGCCAGGCGGTCGCGCAGGGCCTCGCGCAGGGCGAGGAAGGTCTCCTCCCGGTGCCGCTCGGAGAGGGTCCACTCGTCGCCGATGACCTCGACGGAGGTCTGGACACGGCGGCCGTCGCGGGGACGTGGGCCCGCGAGGAAGGCCTCCAGGGCCTCGCGCAGGGGCGGCAGGTCGGCGCGGTGGCGCATGCCGTCGATGAGCGCCTGGTTCTCCCTGGCCGCCGCGGCCAGTGCCCTTCGGGCGGTGGCGAGGTGAGCGGCGACGGGGCCGGGAGCGTCAGGGGTGGGTGAGCCGGTCCTGCCGGGGGCGCAGGCCGCCGCGGCGTCGAGGCTGAGTCGGGCGAGGGACAGGGCGCCGCCCAGCTCGTCGTGCAGCTGCCGGGCCAGGCGGCGGCGCTCGCCGCGGCCGTCGTCGCCGGACCACATGCCCTCCCCGGCCTCCCGGACGACCTCGCCGAGGCGCCGGACGACCGCGACCGCGCGGGGCAGCGCGCTCTCGTGGTGCGCGATGCCGTTCTCCAGGACGTGCAGCAGGGCGCACTCGAGGAGCAGGGCGACCGCGGCGGCCACCTGGTGCGGGGAGGCGGTGGGCGGGGCGATGGGCGCGGGGGCGGGAGCGGGAGCGGGGGTGGTGTCCGCGGCACGGGCAAGGGCGGTGCGGGCGAACTCCGTCAGCGTGGTGCGCAGGGTGGGCACTTCCGCCTCGGCGGGGGCGAGTGCGGTGGGGAGGCGGGCGGTGAAGCGGTCCAGGACGGCGCCGGTCTCCCAGGATCCCAGGGTGGCAGGGGACGACATCAAGGGGGAGTGGCCCGGGCGGGGCGACATCCGGGCCGCCGCGCGGACCAGGCCCTCGTGCAGGGCTTCGCCGAACCCACTGCCGACCAGGGGGATGGCCGAGGTGACAGGGGGGATCGGTGCGGTCGGTGCGGTCGTGGAGGTGGGCGCGGTGGGGGCGGTCGTGCTGCTCATCGGACTCCTCAACGCTCGGGTGACGCTTGGGTGCCGGGGCAACGTGGCCATCGCCAACGTAACAAACAGACTTGTCTGATTGTCAAGAGTGGGCGGGTGTTCCGGATGGGGTGTGTTCGCGGGGTCGTCCGGCCGTCAAGAGGCCGTTCATGGGCAAGAGCTGCAGGATTTATGGGGATTGGATGGAGGTCCGGGTTCACGGGGCTGTCGACTAAAACATGCATGGTTGTATGATTCTGGTTGTTGCCGGCGCCCTCAGGGCGCCCGCGCTCCTTCATGCCATGAGCAGGAATAGGCAGGTGCAGCCTGATGCAGACCCGGTCCGAACAGACCCGTCAGGCTCTCGTCCGTGCCGCGGCGGAACTGATAGCGAACGGCCGGCTCTCCGATGCGGGACTGGTCAACATCTGCCGCCGGGCCGGGGTGAGCCGGGGGGCTCTCTATCACCACTTCTCCTCCACCGCGGAGTTGACGGCCGCGGTGTACGAGCAGGCGCACGAGCGGGTTGTCGCGCTGATGGACAAGGCCTTCGAGGGGCCCGTGGAGGATGCCCCGGAGCGCCTTCTGGTCGCCCTGTGCGAGGCGTTGCGTACGGAGGAACTCGTCCGGGCCGGCATACAGCTGGCGGTGGACGGGTCGGCGGGGCCCCCGCGGTTACGTGACGACGTACTGGCGTTGGTGCGCAGGCGGGTGGTCGACGCGCACCGGGACGTGGTGCCGGCGCCGGAGGATCTGGCCGAGCTGGCGGTGGTGGTGGCCGCGGGGCTGGAGTCGCTCGGGCACACGGACGCGGAGTGGTGGGACCCCAAGACGTCCAAGCGGTTGTGGGTGTTGTTGCGTCCCTTGTTCTCGTTGGCCGGGGAGGGACGGGCGGAGGAGGAACGGTGGGTGGGCAGCGGGTCTGAGGGGGTTTGAGGGGGCCTGACGTCTTGAAGCCGTGAGCGCGGGCCTCTGGGCCTTCCTCAAGGTCCCACGTTCTGGGCGGAGTTGGTCCGAGGTTCGGCGAGCGCAGTTCGGCCGGGCTGGGGGCAGGGGCCGTCTCTCGACCCTGGGTGAGGCAGCGGTGGGGAGTCGCGAACACCGGGCGAGTTCATGGTCCTGGGCTCGGGTACGCGGCCCGGAGCCGGGGGACATCGGTCCCGTCCCGGAGTTGGAAGGCGGCTGGAGCCCGGCTGGGCTGCGCGCGGGGGAGCGAGGCCCGAGTTCGGTGACGTGCCGGGGCCCGGGTGCGGGTGGGGCCCTCGGCGTTCGGAGGTCGGTTGCGGGGGTGCCCGTGTTCGGGGCGGCGCGAGAGAGCGCCTGCGGTGACGGGGTTGGTCCGGAGGTGTTGTCCGGAGGCCGGGGTCGGGACAGGCCCTCGGTCTTCGGAGGTCCGTCGCGGGGCGTGCCCGTGAACGGGACGGCATGCGAAAGGCACCCGTCTGGGGGCTCGGCCCGGGTGAGGTGTCGGGCTGGGTTCCCTCACGGGTGAGGCGGACCTGCCCGGAGCTCGCGTTCGGGGCGCCGTGTTCTGTTCGGCGGGCGGTGCGGGCGCGGGGTGCGGGCCTGGTTGTGAGGTTGCCGGGTTCAGGGGCGCGGCCGGGCGGGCCGGACGGTGGTCAGGCGGGCTCGCGGGCCGGCGGCGGGACGGTGCGCAGGCGGCCGAGCATGCCGGGCGTGGCCAGACCGGGCAGCACGAAGCGCCAGAACGCACCGATGCGTTCCGGCAGATCCTCGCGGTTGCTGTAGACCTGGGACATCAACTGCAGGCCGGTGAAGGCGCCGACGATGGTCGACGTGGCTTCCTGGATGTCCACGCCGGGCAGGATCTCGCCCTGGTCCTCGGCCTGCCGCAGCAGGGCGAGTATGGCGGCGCCGGACTGCTCGTACGCAGTCTGCGGCGGCCGCGAGAACGACGTCTGCTCGACGGCGAGCCGCACACTGGCCCGTAGCACCGGATCGCGCTGGAGACGCTGGGCGAACTCCAGGGTGAGGTCGATGACCGCCTGGAGCTTCACCGCCTGGTCCGGCACCACCAGCGCCTCGCTGTGCGCGGTCACGAGGGCCACGGCGATCGCTTCCTTGGAAGGGAAGTGGTGGTACAGCGCGCCTCGAGTGAGGCCCGTCCGGGCCAGGATGTCGTTGGTGCTCGCCGCGTCGTAGCCGCGCTCGTCGAACACGCGGGCCGCGGACTCCAGGATCGAGTGCCTCGACCTCGTCCCGCGCTCTTGTGTGGCCATACCAGGTCCTTGCTCTCGCCCACTGGAATTTTACCGACTGGTCTGTATTGTATCGGCAAGGCGGCACGCCGCCAGTAGGCGGGAGTATTTGCTTCCGGTTCGGCTCGATTTTCGGTCGGTCCTCGGCCGATCCTCGAGTGCTTCTCAAGCGGTCGTCAAGCGGCCATCAAGTGGTCCTCATGGGGTCGTCGAGCAGTCCTCGCGTGGTCCTCGTACGGCCTGCGGGTGCCGCTCAGGGGTGGCCGAGCCGAAAACCGACACCGCGTACGGTGATGATCCAACTGCTCGAACCGAGCTTGCCGCGCAGGCTGCTGACGTGGGTGTCGATGGTGCGCCCGCGGTGGGACCACGTGTCGTCCCAGACCTGCGCCATGAGCTGGCGTCGCGGCATGACGGTGCCGGGCTGCGAAGCCAGCAGATGCAGCAGGTCGAACTCCTTGCGGGTCAGGTCCACCGGCTTCCCGTTCAGCGTGGCCACCCGGGTGCCGACGTCGATGCGCAGCGGCCCGTGGGTGATGACCTGGGCGGCGGCGGGCTGTTGGCGTACCCGGCGCATCACCGCCTCCATCCGGGCCAGTAACTCGCGGAAGCCGTACGGCTTGACCAGGTAGTCGTCCGAGCCGGCCTGAAGTCCGAGCACCCGGTCGAGCTCGGAGCCGCGCGCGGTGACGGCGATGACCGGGGTGTCGCAGACCGCCCGGATACCCCGGCACACCTCGAGCCCGTCCAGGTCGGGCAGGTCCAGGTCGAGCAGTAGGAGATCGGCATCGCGGTGCGCCTGGAGCGCCTTGGTGCCGGTGGCCACGCTCTGTGCGGCGTACCCCTGCCGCAGCAGGCCCTGGACGAGGGAGTCGGCGGCCCTGACGTCGTTTTCTACGACCAGGACGCGCAGTGCTCCGGCCGGGGGGCCGGGGTGGTCGGCGGCCGCCTGTGGGGCAACGGCCCGCCCGGGCTGGGGAATCGTGGGGCGGTGCGGAAGATTGCGCTGCGATCGGGCGTCGAGTAGATCCACGGCTTGCCGATTCATCTGCTCCTCCTGAGGCACAGTCTCGTCATCACGGAACGGACTGCTGAACTCTCACAATGAGGACGATAGCAAACAGACTTGTCTGATTGTCAACGTGTTCGAGATCCCCCGCGCGTCGGTCCGTACCTTTTCCAATTCACCCACGTTGACCTGCGTATATGTAGAGAGATCCGGAGCTTCAAGGTCATGTTTCCGGCAGGTTGCGGTCGGGGTGGACCCTCTTGTCCGGCGCGTGTCTCTGGCGCTAACCATGCAGGTCTGCACGGTTTGAAAGATCAGGCGTCCCGGGTGGCGCAATCATGCTGTACCGGCCCGTAGTGGCGGCTCATCGCTCGAGGGATGCTAAAGCTTTACTTGAAAAACCGAACAGACATGTCTGTATCTTGTGTGAGCGAGAGAACGTCGGCCACGGGGGGTGGCTGCCGGCGGTACGGGTTGCTGCCCCCTGCTCGGAACCAGACAGGAGTGCCGTACATGTCGTACACCACCTCCACCCGTGTGTCCGTCGAAGACGACGTCGCGACGGTGGGCACCAGCGCCTCACGAACCGCCTCACGGCCCGCTGCTCGAAACGCTGTTCAACCCGCCGTTCAGGCCTCTGCCCAGGCCTCTGCCAAAGCCTCCGTCCAGACCGTCGCGCGAACTCTGACTCCGCGGCTGACCACGACGGTTCCGCGCGAGTACGTCCATCGCGCCGCCGTCTCGGAGGTCCTGCTGACCGGCTGGGAAGCCGCCGCCGAACCAGCCGGACCCGACCGGCCGGACGAGTTCGCGGTCAGTGCCCAATGGCCGCGCAGCCACTCCTTCTTCACTCAGTCCGGCGGCTACCAGGACCCGATGCTCCTGATCGAGTCCGTCCGCCAGATCGGTTCCCTGCTCGCGCACGCCGAGTTCGGCGTCCCCTTCGGGCACCAGTTCCTGATGTGGGACATGTTCTTCAACACCTGCCCCGAACTCCTTGTCGCGGACGCCGTCCCCACGGAGGTCGAACTGCGCACGGTCTGCCGCGACATCGTCCGCAGGGGCCGGGTGCTCGGCGGTATGCGCTACGACGTCACCGTGCTGCGCGACGGAAAGGCGCTGGCCACCGCGGGCGCCGCGTTCAGCTGCACCAGTCCTGCCGTCCACCGCAGGCTGCGAGCCGGCCGGCCCACCACCACCGACCGCGTCGTGCCGCCCGCGATCGACCCGGCCGCGGTGGGACACTCCGACGACCGGCACGTGCTGCTCGCCGAGCCCAAATCCAGGCCTGAGGCCGGGCCCAAATCCAGGCCTGAGGCCAGGCCTGAGTCCAGGTCTGAGGCCAGGCCTGAGTCCAGGTCTGAGTCCGAGCTCAAGTCCGCACTCAAGCCCGAGCCCCGATCGGCCTCCGGTACCGGCGACCGCTGGGAACTGCGCGTCGACACCGCCCACCCCACCTTCTTCGACCACCCCGTCGATCACATACCGGGCATGGTCCTGCTGGAAGCCGCCCGGCAGGCCGCCCTCGTCTCGACCGGGATGCCGGACGCCCTCCTGGTGGGCCTCAAGAGCAACTTCGCGCGCTACGCCGAGTTCGACGCGCCCTGCTGGATCGAGCCGCAGGCCGAACCGCACGGTACGGAGGGCGGCGTACTGGTGCGGGTGCGCGGTACGCAGCACGCTGAGACCGTCTTCACCGCCGAGCTCGTCCTGAGCCCGCGCGGCCGTTGAGCCCGCGCATCCTCCGTACGCCTGGGAGAGCGTCCCCATCCCGAGGAGACAGACCCGTGCCCACCATCCTGATCACCGGCGCAGCCGGCTTCGTCGGCGGACACGTCGCCCGTGAAGCGGCCCGGTACCGGGCCGACCTGAGGCTCATGTCCCATCTCAGTCCCCTGCTCGGCTCCGATCCCCCGCTCCACAAGGGCTCCCCCATCCAGGAGGGTCCTGTGACTCAGGAGGGTCCTGCGGCCCATGACGGTGCTCGCGTCGTGCGGGCCGATCTGACCGACCCCGCGTCCTTGCGCGGGGTGTGCGACGGAGTCGACGTCCTGATCCACTGCGCCTCGCAGATCGGCGGCGGCGTCGAGGCCAACGACGCCGTCAACGCCCGTGGCACGGCGGCGCTCATCGAGGAAGCGCGCCGCGCGAGGGTTGCGCGCATCGTTCAGCTGAGCACCGCGTCCGTCTACGGTCGTGGCACCTTCCGCGGCGACCGGCCCGAAGAACTGTCCCGTAACCCGGGCTCGCCCACGTCCCTCACCCGGGCCACGGCCGAGGACACCGTCCTCGCGGCCGGCGGTGTCGTCCTGCGCCCGCACCTGGTGTACGGGGAGGGCGACAGGTGGGTGGTGCCCGGCCTGACCCGGATGCTGCGCGTGCTGCCCGGCACGGTTGAGGGCTGGCACGCCCGGACCTCCGTGATCGCCGCACCCGAACTGGCCGCGCTGCTGGTGGCCACCGCGCTCGCCCCCGCCACCGACCTGACCGCCTCCGTCTACCACGCCACCCACCCGGAGCCCCTCCCCGTGGACACCCTCCTGCGCGCGGTCGCCGACTGCACGGGGACCGACTGGCCGGACCGGGAACTGACCGCCGACCGAGCCCGGGCGGTCCTGGCCGAGAAGGGTGTACCTCCGTCCGGGCTCGACATGTTCACCACCGACCACGTCTTCGACAGCACCCCGCTCTGGTCCGACCTGCGGCGCGCACCCGGCGCCGGCTTCGACACCGATTTCCCCCTCGCGGCGCCCTGGTACCGCAAGGCCCTGCGCGACGGTTGACCGAGTACGGGCCCGCGAAACCCTGTGGAACGGCGGGAAGTGCTTCCCGCACGCAGCCCCTGAACGCCTCCTGAACGTCTCCCGAACGCCACGGCGGAACGCCTCCCGAACGGCCCTCGAAATTCTCCCCGGAATGGCGCATTCCTTTTGTTTCCGGACCCGGCGGATCCCTCCGCCGGGTCCGGACATTTGACGGAGGCCTGACCTTCTTCTTTCCTCTTCCGGTAAATGCTGCCCCCGGTCTGCGGATTCTGACCCAGTTCTGCAACGGACCGTATTGAAGGGGAAGTGCGCACTCGAACAGTCTGGTGGCTCCGAGCGGAGTCTGGGGAGGTTCATCGTGCGCAAGGTGCTCATCGCCAACCGTGGCGAAATCGCTGTCCGCGTGGCCCGGGCGTGCCGGGATGCCGGGATCGCGAGCGTTGCCGTGTATGCGGAACCAGACAGGGACGCGTCGCATGTCCGGGCGGCGGACGAGGCGTTCGCCCTGGGCGGTGACACCCCCGCCACCAGCTACCTGGACATCGCCAAGGTCCTCCAGGCCGCCAAGGACTCCGGCGCGGACGCCATCCACCCGGGCTACGGCTTCCTGTCGGAGAACGCCGAGTTCGCCCAGGCGGTCCTGGACGCCGGCCTGACCTGGATCGGCCCGCCCCCGCAGGCCATCCGCGACCTCGGCGACAAGGT
>NZ_JBEYFS010000132.1:32248-32839 GCF_040634475.1 Streptomyces sp. NPDC007095 | reverse complement strand
GGCCGGCCGTGGACGGGCCGGCCGGCTCCGCGGCCGTGCGTATCGGGGTGTATCGGGTACGTGACAAGACGCGATTCGCCGGATGCCGTCTGGAGGCTCGACTACAGTCCCTGATCATGACCGAACCTCCGTTTGGGGCCCTGGGGTTGAGTGCCGACGCGGACCGGGCCTGTCCGTTACTCGTGACCACGCGCCGGTGACCGCCGGTGAACTGGACCGGCAGACGGCCCGGCCGTATGGTTCCGCGGTTCACGAGGCTGTTGACGGTCCTGGCAACCGGCGTGGGTCGCCCGCCCCGAACCAACCGTTTCTCGGCGGCCTTCGAGTAGAACGACAAGCAGATCTGCCGGCTGGAGCCTGTCCGAGGCGACGATTCAGCCAGATGACGGTTGTCTGGACCCTGCGGCCGAACGGCTGAGCCGAAGCGATCGGAACGGCGGCGGGTCCCCTCGGCCGACACCTCCTGGCGCCGGGCGGGCCCGCCCGGTGTTTACGGCCGGGTCGCGCTTCCCATCGCGTCGTCGCTCCGGCGCGTCACGGCATCCGCGTCGTTGCTCTGGCGCGTCACGGCATCCGCGTCGTTGCTCTGGC